>NZ_JAAHIG010000022.1:0-14270 GCF_010692305.1 Moorena sp. SIO4G3
AAGCCTAATACTGTTATTGCTTGGTTATTGCATAGGCGAATTGTACCACATTCCCAGAGGAGTTTTGTTGAAAACATGCGGGTATGTTACGCATGCGTTACGCTAATCATGTACTAGATTGCTACTCTATTGTACCTACAACAATCAACTACCCTAACTAGATCATCTTTAGGATCATCTTTATGAGCAGTCGAAAGCATCCTAATATTTTTCTACGGGACTGACGGGGCTCGAACCCGCAACTTCCGCCGTGACAGGGCGGTGCTCTAACCAATTGAACTACAGTCCCAATCTCCGAGCCATTTACTATTGTTATGTATGACTGGTGTATTTGTCAAGGCTTTTTTTGAAAAAAACCGAAAAATACTTTGAGCAGTCACTTTAGAGCTCTGAGCTCTCAGCCGATTTGCCTTGAGCTTACCCTCGACCAATGACCGAAGGCTCAGTTTATGGCTAGAACCAGTATAACTTATCCCAGCGCTAACGCAATAGGGTGGACTAATCACCCACCCTAGGACTCACTATTATTTTTTCAAGACCAAAAACCTTATGTACTGCTATGCCAGAATCACCGTTCTCTTTTGGTGTTAGAGACTTTTGAGATTAAAATTGCCTCTGAAGCCGTTCTGCTGAATGGATAAAATCGTTCCAGGCTAAGAATTAATAGGAGCATCAAAACCTGTACTGGCCAAGGTGCCATAGCAAAACCAAATATTAGACAGACAATGCTACTGCCTACTCCCAATAAGCGAGGGATTTCGTGAGAGACTCTCAACGATATGAAGATGCTCCCTAGGGCAGTTACGAGAAGAATTAGAAAAAGTGGAAGCATATTAATCACCTGTTCCATAAAACTTACACAAAAAGTCACAAAGTGACTTTTTGTAGTTTACTTCCTGCATCATCCAGGACTGTCGGCAGCACCCTGTCAGTCAGGCATTCCACCGTAGAACCTACGGCAAGACGTTCTAAATTGATTGCAGCATTAAGATCACGATCTTTAACCATGCCGCAAGCTTCACAGTTAAATACCCGAACGTTCAAAGGCATTCCCTGTTGATGTCCACAGTCTGAGCAAGTCTTTGTAGACGGATAGAATCTGTTGGCATAAATAACTTGAGAACCATACCATTGAGACTTGTACTCAACTTGTCGGCGAATTTCGTAGAAAGCCGAATCAGCAATTGCACCAGCGACCTTGTGATTCTTTAGCATTCCAGATACATTCAAGTCTTCTAGGACCACAGCACCGTGATTCTTGGTCAGCCATGAGGTTAACTTGTGAATGGTATCCTGGCGAATGTTCGTGACTTGCTGGTATGCCTTGGCTAACTTTAGTTTTACCTTCTGTCGGTTGTTTGAGCCTTTCTGCTTTCTGGCTAATTGCCGCTGAAGTCGAGCCAGTTTGCGCTGTGCCCGTTTGTATGCCCTGGGATTGTGGAACACAGAACCATCAGAGATGGTTGCGAGTTCCTTAACACCTAGGTCTACACCAATTGCAGCCTTAAGTTTGTTTGTCGGTTCAGCCTCAAACTCGTAAGCTACAGAAATAAACCACTGATCAGCTACCCGGCTGATGGTCAATCGTTTGGTCTGGACTTGTGGCAGTGGTTCATAGGTACTAACCCAACCGATAAATGGCAGTTTCAATCGTGTGCCAGAAAATTCCATCACTTTGCCGCAGTTATCCAGGGTGAAGCTATCATTCTTGCCTTTCTTTTTGAATCTGGGCTTGTCAGCTAACCCACTAAAGAAGCGGGTAAAGGCTTGACCCAAATGCAGAAACACAAACTGATAAACCCTGGAACTCAGGGTCTTTTGCCACAGATAATTAGGTTTAACATGATTGGTGTAGAACTTCTTTAATTTGTTAGCAGATGGCTTCAAGCCTTCCTTATAGGCTTCGTCCCACATCCTTAACGCCCAATTCCAAACCCAACGAGCATAACCTGCGTGTTGAGCCATAATTGACTGCTGATGGTTATTTAGCTTTAACCTTGTTTTAAAGGCTCGTTGCATAGCATCGATAGTTTCTACCTGATGTGGTTGTTTAAGTTAGCTTTTTACCAGTTGTGAATAGGCTGATCGGTTATGGAGAGCTTTTAAAAAAGCTCTCGATGCTAAGAGGCTTCTTACGGTTTAAGATACTTGGTCACCTGACTAAGGTAAATTATAGACCTCTAAAAATTATATAGAGGGCTCCCCTCCATGCAATGATGGTGAAAGCCCCCTTTAGATTTAATTTAGCATCTACCTATACATTGTGTGTGTAAGCTAGAGCACAAAAGCTAATAAGTTAAGAAATCGTTGCATAACTTCATGCTAAGTTTTGAAAGTTAATAGTATTGGGCAAAGTGTTGGGCAAAGTGTTGGGCAAAGTGTTGGACAAAAAGTTTACTAGCCACTCCTTGAGGTGATATGTAGCGCGGCAGTCATCTTCATTGTAGCGCTGGATCATTTCGAGAATAGAGTGATTGCCTGTTTTTAACCACTGGTCATACAAACACACAGATTGGGAGCCAGTCATATCCGGATCCCGCCACTCAAAGCCCAAGCATCTCGCCAGATTTTTCAGAGAATAACTCTCCACTGGCATGGTGACAGTATCAATAACTATTTGATGAACATCCACGAAACGATCTAGCAGGGGTCTAACTATCTGTCGTGGAGTTTGGTAAAGGGTTGCTAAGCGCTTGACCGTATCAACTTCATACTTGGAAAAATGGAAGATTGGGGCATCTGGATAACGCTCAACTAAGTCTAGAAATTGTAGCCAGATGAATCCTTCTTGCCAAGAATGTTCTGCGAATAGGTTATGGAAAGTCTCAGTTTCAGTGCGTCGATCAATCACCAACACCCCTAGCAAATACTCCAGGGGCAAATCAGGCTGTGCTTCAATATCAAAATAAAGCTCAACAGATGCTGTTGGTAAAGAGTTTTGATTCGGGAGGTCTGCCGAGATTTTGGCATTACCATTCCCTCGCTCTAGTTGTTCGTATTCAAGTATACTAAAGTAGTGTTTGGGATAAAGCAGCACCCGGTTTTGTACCTGAGATTGGGCTTGCTGCACCAGCTGGAAAGCTACTGAGCTACCAAAGCTTGGCTCTAATTCACTAATCGTGGACGTGGCTAAGGATTCGATTGTGGTTACTCCCAAAGCCTTCAAATCCCGATAGCGGCTGGGTGTTACTCCAGGCAATAGGGAAATGTGCTCTACAGATTTAGCGATCGCATAACAACTGTGATACCAACAGCAAAGACTACACCGCTGACGGGAAATGAACACCTCTGGTTCTTGTTGCTGCAATAGAGTCTCAATACATTCCGATAGCAGTTGTTCCATCAGTGGCACCCATCGTTCTATTACCACGGTGTAGGACTTTTGGTTACGCAAAATTAATGAGCCAGTGGTGGGCCACTGTCCTTGTACTGCTGCTAACAGCTGAGCGCGAAAAGCGGTAAGGATTTTATACTCTGGCTTGGGTCGTTTGCTGAGTTTAATGGTGGTGGGAACATAGATCCAATCACCAAAATTAGAACGTCCCGGCTGTTTGACCAGTAAATCAGGAAAACATAGCAATGTCACCCCGTCACCAGTTGGCATCAACAGTACCCCTCCAGAAATGTACTCCGTCCCTTGTTGCATCAGTTTCAAGGTAGCCTGTGCAGCAGAGTCCCAATCTGTTTTGGGGTAGCGGGGTGAGTGGTGGGGGACAGTAGCCAGAATCTGTTGTTTATGGTCTCGGCTTTTCTGTTGCAGTTTCAGCCGAAAATCTGAGGGTGGGTCTTGCTCTGTGGGATCTCCATAAATGTCCAAAAAAGCCCGACGCCGACAGCGTTTGTAATCTAAAAGTAATGCGTCCGTCAGCAGCATAATTATAGTTTCAGGTGACCCCGCATAGCTAGTGATACTCGCCGCTAGGCGTAAGATGTCACCAGCCATGCAGGATGAATTAATCCGGTCAACCCGGATTGATTGATCAATCCAGGGTTTATCCCGCTTTTATTAATTTATGTAAATTTACCGAAACATTGACTGAGCAACCAGGGATTACTTAACAATTATTTACATAAAGGCTTGATTTAATTTTACTGAATCCCACCGCTCAAAAGTCTAGTAATCACGGGCTTTCGCTCTCTAATCAACGGGAATCAAACCAATAGTGGCAACGGAATGGACTTTTCCAAAAAAATTAATTATGACACCGCGCTGGTAGAATCTTTATAAAAGATTAAATCTTTAAGAGATCACTGTAAGAGTCTATCAAAAACAGGAGAACACAAATTGACTTACTCAATCTTGCTTGCTGCTGCATCTGCCGTTCCCAACACCCTGGAATGGAGCCCGATAGTGGGAATCATCATGATTGTCTGCAATGTCCTAGCGATTGCCTTCGGAAAAGCTACTATCCAGAATCCTAGCGCAGGTCCCGCGTTGCCTATGCCTGAGTTCTTCGGTGGCATGGGTTTTCCCGCACTACTGGCAACCACCAGCCTCGGTCACATCATAGGACTAGGCACTATCTTAGGATTGGCTAACATGGGGATTCTCTAGAAGTTAGGAGCTTTGGGGTATAGGGCGAACGGGAGTAGAGATGATGGTCAGGTTGAACCAGGGGTGATGACTCAGAGCAGATTCTCACCCGATCACCCTACACCCGATCACCCTACACCCTATCTCCTAACAGGTATCCCTGCTTGGCCAATAGTGCTGTACCATAAGCAGCCGCTGTGTGAATAGATGGCAACATCGGTACCATGAGCTGACGCTCTCGAATCCTTGTCCAAGTAGGATTTTTGGCACCACCACCAGCTGTATATACACCGGTTAACGGACTTGCTCCAAGCTGTTGCAACAAACGATATCCCCTAGCTTCAATTCGGGCTATGCTTTCGAGGATTCCTTGGAGAAATTCCACGGAATTATCGGGTTTGGGTTCCAATCTTGGGGGGAGATCAGGGTCATTAATGGGAAAGCGATCGCCTGGTCTAAGTAAGGGATAATAATCCAGGGGACTTTCTTGCTCGGGATCGATTTGAGAGCTGAGACTTTCTAATTCTGTGTCAGTGAAAAAGTGGCGTAGCACTGCTCCACCCGTGTTCGATGCGCCACCTGTAAGCCATAAATTTCCCAATCGATGACTGTAAATCCCAAATCTGGCCTCTTCTAGAGGAGTGGTACTCAATAGTTTAAGTACCAAGGTAGACCCAAGGGAGGTTACCGCTTCACCTGGTTGTTTGGCACCACTAGCGATAAAAGCGGCAATACTATCGGTGGTACCTGTACAGACTAGACAATCTGGTGATAATCCCAAGCCGTGAGCTACCTCAGGGGTTACAACTCCAACTGGTGTACCGGGAGCCAAGACCTTGGGTAGCATGGGTGAAACCGGTAGCTGTTTGATCCAGTCAGGGTAGCACAAGTTTTCAGGATTATAACCGAGCTTTAAGGCATTGTGATAGTCACTAATGCCTAATTTGCCATGCAATAGAAAGGCTAACCAGTCCGCTTGATGGAGAAAGTATAGGGGATTAGTTTCAGCAGAGATATTGCTAATCAAATCTGTACAGTCATACCACCACAGAAGTTTGGCAAGGCTGGAGGTAGCACTTAAAACAACATGGTTGGGAGGAGCAATGGTTCTAAGTTGTTCCATCACAGCTACTCCTCGTGGATCGTTGTAAAGGATGGGTGCATCTACAGGTTGACCGATGCGATCGCATAACAAAACTGTTGCGGAAGTGCCATTAATTGCGATCGCATTAATGTCACCCTTGATTGACTGGGGAATTTGCTCAATCAGGGAAAATAATACCTTCTGCCACTGTGTTGCTGTATCGATGGTGATGGCTTGGAGTGGAAACGGATATTGAGTCTCGGCAAAGATAGTACCAACAGAGTCAATCACTACTGCCCGTGCGCCAGAGGTTCCGAAATCGATGCCTAGATAGACAGTCATTAGGGATTAGAATTTAGAATTTAGAATTTAGAATTTAGAATTTAGAATTTAGAATTTAGAATTTAGAATTTAGAATTTAGAAAGAATTTAGAATTTAGAAAGAATTTAACTTCATCCTACATTTTTTATTCTTCATTCTACATTCTTCATTCTTAATTTTTTTATTCTACATTCTGCATTCCACCCTTAGCCTACTGCAAAACCTGTATATTGTCTTACTTGAGGATGGCGGAAACCAAGTACAATATCGTTTGCGGGAATACCTGCTTCCAGTAAATCGGTAGCAATCCCCTCTTCCGTATCATCGTATTGAATCCAGATTTTGTCACCAATTAAATCTAGGTGAATCGGTGTAGCGTGTAGGTACTGGTCATCATTCCAACCGATGTCTAATACTAAATAGTGTCCTCGCTGATCATCGAAAAGCACTTTAGAGTCATAGCTGTCAGGTAGGGAAGCACGATACTGAGCGTGTTCCATTAATACTTTTTTGATGATATCTTGGTAGTTTAATCGGGTATCCATTGAATGAGGGTTTGACTATCCTGATCAAAAACAATTAATTTGATAATTTGGTTCCTTAGCAATACCTTTCCCAATTCTATGGTAAACACGTTTTTAAAGGTTAGTCTAGAAACGGCAAGATAAAGACGGCGCTCTACACCCATTTCATCGAGTACTTGACGATACAGAATATACTGCCCTAAAGCCTGCTCTAAATCTTTTACATCAGACTTTCCTACAAAACTCTTAACTTCAACAACAATTTTTTGGATTCCTTTTTCAGCACTAATTAGACGTTCCGCACCAAGATCAGCAGATAAGCGTTTGTTGCCTATCTGTAGGGGAAATGGATCATGGGTAATTGTCCAGCCATCCTTTTCTAAGGCACGCTTAACCGTATTGTGGTAGATGTCTCGCCTTGCCATGTCAATCTCTTCCCTCTAGCATCATCCTCAACTAGGATGGAAACTCAAATAGCGATCGCATCACAAAAGCCATTCCTGAAACATGCCCTACAACTAACCCACTGAACACTAAGCACTCAACAGTCCTTCCTGTCGCGGGTACTCCTGCAAAACCTCCTTCAAATACTTCCCCGTATAGGACTTAGGATTTTCTGCTACCTCCTCTGGTGTTCCAGAGGCAATTACTTCTCCCCCTTTATCGCCACCTTCTGGTCCTAAGTCTATTACCCAATCAGCACAGCGAATCACATCTAAATTGTGTTCAATCACCAAAACTGAATTTCCTTTATCTACCAAGCGCTGCAATACATTCAACAAGTGATGAACATCATAAAATGACAATCCTGTTGTCGGTTCATCGATTAAATACAGTGTCTTTCCCGTTGCCCGACGCGACAATTCTGTTGCCAACTTCACCCGCTGTGCTTCTCCACCAGATAATGTTGGTGCTGGTTGCCCTAAGTGGATATATCCTAACCCCACATCTACTAAGGTTTGTAACCGAGATGCTGCTCTTGGAATATTCTTAAATACCTCCAAGGCTTCTGCCACTGGCATATTTAAAATATCAGCAATGGAATATCCTTTATACTTCACTTGCAACGTTTCTCGATTATATCTCGCTCCCTTACAAATGTCACATTGTACATAGACATCGGGCAAAAAGTTCATCTCAATGATATTCACACCCTGTCCCGAACAAGCTTCGCAACGTCCCCCTTTGACATTAAACGAAAATTGCCCTGGCTTGTAACCTCTGGCTTTAGCTTCAATAGTTTTAGAAAATACCTCTCGAATTGCATCAAACACTCCTGTATAGGTAGCAGGATTAGACCGGGGAGTGCGACCAATGGGAGATTGATCGATTACGATTGCTTTATTAATAGCGTTGAGTCCCTCAACTTGATCCAATTGTTTGGGGAAGGGGACTTTACGAGTCAGATGATGTTGTAATGCCGGGTAAAGTAATTCATTGACTAAGGTAGATTTCCCAGAGCCAGATACACCTGTAATTGTGACTAACTCACCTAGTGGTATCTCTACCTCAATGTGTTTGAGATTGTTACGATGAGCATTTTTAATCACCAAGGAACGACCATTACCCTCTCGACGTTTACTAGGGGTTTCAATTACTTGCCGTTTTGATAAATATGCTCCCGTCAGGGAATTATCAGTTGTGATTACAGTCTCTAAATCCCCTTGAGCAACAATTTCTCCCCCATGAATTCCAGCTTTCGGACCAATATCGACAATATGATCGGCAGTGCGAATGGTTTCTTCATCATGTTCTACAACAATCAAGGTATTCCCCAAATCCCGCAATTTGATCAGGGTAGTCAGTAACCGTCCATTATCTCTTTGGTGCAATCCAATACTTGGTTCATCTAATACATACAGAACTCCAGTCAAGCCTGCTCCAATCTGAGTCGCTAGGCGAATTCGCTGAGCTTCTCCACCCGAAAGGGTCATGGCTGGACGGTCAAGGGTAAGATAATCTAATCCTACATCAAGCAGAAATTGTAATCGGGCTTTAATTTCTTTGAGGGCAAGGTCACCAATTTGAGCTTGGCGGGGGGAGAGTTGTAAATTATCAATCCGTTGACGACATTGGCGAATTGAGACACTAGTTAAATCATCAATATGATATTGTCCTAACCGCACCGATAGTGATTCTGGTTTTAGCCGTTTACCATGACACTCTGGACAGGGTTGATAAATTAAATACTGCTCTAGTTTTTGTTTTGATGCTTCCGAACTAGTGTCTTTATACTGTTTTTCTAGAATCGGGATAATGCCAGCATAGCGCTTGTAGTACCCTTTTTCTTTGCCATAAGCAGAATCATTTTGAATGTAAATTTTTTCGTCGGTGCCGTAGAGCAGAATGTCTTGTTGTTCAGAGGTTAGCTGATTCCAGGGAGTTTTGATTTCAAAACCATAGGCTTCTCCTACGCTATAGAGTAGGGAAATGTAGTAGGTGTTGTCTTTTTCTGACCACGGGGCAATAGCACTATATAAGGGTTGAGTAGGGTCGGGTACTACTAGTTCTGGAGAAAAGGTTTGTAAATTCCCGATACCGTGACAAAATGGACAAGCACCATAGGGGGAGTTAAAGGAAAATAATCGGGGAGATAATTCTTCCATTACTGCCCCATGTTCTGGGCAAGCAAAGTTTTCTGAAAAGACGATTTCTTGAGGAATGTCTTGGTCAGATGAACTGCCATTTTTTGGAGGAGTACGTCTATAATTATGATCAGATTTGACTTCTGCTGACTGTGCTGATGTATTATCTAAAACTTGGATAACTGCAATTCCAGTAGAACGTTTTAAGCAAGTAGCAAGGGAATCGGTAATCCGTTCTTGAATACTAGGCTTTTTGATGAGACGGTCAACCACCACTTCAATGTTGTGGGTATAATTTTTATCCAGTTCGATGGTATCGGAGAGGTCAAAGGTTTCACCATCGACTCTCACCCGCACAAATCCTTCGGTGGCTAAGCTGGATAATAGTTTCTTGTGAGTGCCCTTTTTGCCTCGGATAACCGGAGCCAGGATATGGAAGCGAGTCCGGTCAGGGAGTTCCATAATGCGATCGCACATCTGGTCGATGGTCTGGGGCGCAATATTGCGATCGCATTTGGGACAATAGGGTTCACCAGCTCGTCCAAACAGTAATCGCAGGTAATCGTAAATTTCTGTAACTGTACCAACGGTGGAACGGGGGTTATGGGATGTAGATTTCTGGTCAATGGAGATAGCGGGGCTTAAGCCTTCGATGGCATCCACATCCGGTTTATCCAGTTGTCCCAGGAATTGACGAGCATAGGCACTAAGGGATTCTACATAACGGCGTTGTCCTTCCGCAAAGATAGTGTCGAATGCCAGGGAGGATTTGCCGGAACCGGAAACACCAGTAAAGACAATAATGCGATCGCGTGGCAGTTCCAGATCAATATTTTTCAGGTTATGCTGTCTAGCCCCCCGAATCCGAATGGTGTTTTGAGCAGAGTTAGGGGTGTGGTCCTGGGTTTGGTTGAGGTTAGAGGATTTTGGCATGACCGACAGCGGCTTTAAACTCCTTAACAATAGTAGCGCTATCCGTTGCTATAGTAATGTTCAATAAGCATTCAGCCGTTTGCCGGACGCCCTCTAGCTTTCAGCTTCAGCGATCCCAGACTTCAATTGTATAGTTTTTGTATAGTTTTCAGTAAGCTCGAGCACACTCCAAAGCCCACTCCCGAGCTCCTGAGTCCCCCTGCAGATTCAATCTATAAATTATAGAGAATAGATACAGCGTTTTTCATAACTATGAGCTACACAGGTTTTTTGCCCTGTTCCCTGTTCCCAGATCCGCTGTTCCCTGTTCCCAGATCCGCTGCTCCGAAGTCCCTGCTCCCTAAAATCTATAACGAAAGTACCTCACCCAATTCAAAACCGCTGTATTATAGTTACTTAAACCGACATGATCTGACCATTACGTCTAAGTCAAATGATATTACTATGGCATCGAAAATTCTGGAATTTTTTGCGCAGTGAAAACCTTGACAAAGTAATAATGATTATTATTATTATTATTACTATTAACACTATCACTATCTCCTGGCTGGAACCAGATATCTCAAAAGCAGATGCTTTCTGGTGGAGCATCGTCACCCTAACAACTGTTGGCTACGGTGATATCACCCCTGTCACAGTTGGTGGTCGCTTTATTGCTATTCTCGATATGTTTGTGGGGATTGGATTCTTAGCCATCTTCACCGCTACCCTCGCTGGTATTTTTGTCGATCAAAAAATCAAAAATGATCTAGGTATGGGCTCTTATAACTTTAACAATCATTTGATTATTTGCGAATGGAATTCTAGAGCAAAATTCATTATCAATGAGTTGCGAAAGTTTCCTAAAACTCAAGATGAAAAACTTATTTTAATTGCTAATATAGACCGGAAGCCGATCGAAGACAATAATTTGTTTTTTATTAAAGGAAACGTAAGTGATGAAACCTTGATTCGAGCCAACTTGATGCAGGCTAGAACTGTTATAATTTTAGGGGATGACAGTATAGATGACACAGCTCGCGACGCAAAAGTTATACTATCTACCCTGACAGTAGAGAGTATTAATCCCAACGCTTACACAGTTGTGGAGCTGGTAGATGAAACTCATGTTAAATCCTGTCAGCGGGCTAAGGTTGACGAAATAATCGTTAGTAGTGAGTTAAGTAGCATGCTCATTTCCCAAGCTGCTCTTAACCATGGAATTACCAAAGTTGTCTCGGAAATATTAAGTACTCAAAGTGGTAACAAGCTTTATAAAATTGCGATTCCTGACTCTCGGGTTGGTAGTTCCTTTATGGAAGTATTTACGTATATGAAGCAAGCCTACCAAAGTATTGTCTTAGCGGTACAAAAAGGAATTGAAGGAGACGTAATCTCCAATCCACCAACAGATTATAAACTTGAGAATGGTGACTATTTAATTGTCGTTGCTCAAGAGGAACCACGAGCGCTACAGAAATCTTAAACGAGAAATATTAAACGTAAGTTTGACCTGTGACCTGTGATGTGTTAATTGACCATTGTAAATGGTTAATTGTCAAGAGTTAATTATAATTTTCATTAAATTCACGAACATCCTTCCAGGATAAGTAGTCAACTAGAACTAATATCACGTCGTCATGATTCCAGGCTAAGAGAGGCTGGAAATTATCAGTAAATTATCAGCAAATTTTCAGCCTCTGTTCAGCAACAATTAAACCAAGAAACCAATAATTCTAGTCAAGCTACTAACCTAAAATTATCCACTTGATGGGGTGCCAGCAAAATCAGTTTTAAACACTAAGTTTTGAACACTTAGCTGATTAACTCTACGGATAATGATGTAGCTGCATAGATAGTTGAGCAACACACTCATTGACAAATCTACCATATTGATATCTTTGATCAGGATCACCATGAAGCATTCAATTATTAAATCACTCAAAATCGTCACCATGGTTACCGTAACCTCTACACTAGCCATGGCATCTAGCGCAACAGCAGCTACCCTCAAGGTGACAATTGAAAGCCTGGCACCGGAAAACGGCACCTTATTGACTCCAGTCTGGGTTGGTTTTCATAATGGTCTGTTTGATATTTATGATCGAGGTGAGGCAGCTTCACTAGGACTTGAGCGCATTGCTGAGGATGGCAATGCAGCAGTGCTTAGTCAAGAGTTTTTTGCTAGTGGTGCGGGTTCAGTTGATGGGGTAATTCCTGGTCCAAATGGTCCAGTTGCTTTTGGGGATATTGCCCAAGCCACATTTACTGTAGATTCTACTAGCCGTTACTTCAGCTACGCGGCAATGATTCTGCCCAGTAATGATGCTTTCATTGCTAATGGCAACCCCTTGGCTGTTGAGATTTTTGATGAAGAAGGTAATTTCACTGGAGCTGACTTTACCGTTCTGGGTTCTCAAGTTCTGGATGCAGGTACGGAAGTTAACGACGAGCAGGAGACGACTACTGCCTTCTTCGGTCAAACTATTCCTGATACCGGTACACCAGAAAACGGAGTAGTTACCCTGCATCCAGGTTTTATCCCAGGTGGACCGATTTTATCAAGTGAGACGTTTGCTCAAGGTGACTTCACAGTGGATGGCTACCAGATAGCACGTATCAAAGTCGAGAAAGTGCCAGAATCGTCTACTACTGGAGCATTACTTGCTATCGGTGGGTTGTTATGGCTGGGTAGCCGCTGGCGTCAGAGTCTTAACAGATTCGCGTAAATCCCTTTGGCAATTGACCATTGACAATTTTCAATTTTTTTCCCTTCTTGATTAACAACACTACATAACTAGTCAACATAAGTAGTCAACTAGACTCAAGTTGACACTCCCCGGTCTAAAGACGCGGGGATTCTTGCTTGGCCGTAGGCCACGCTACGCGAACAATGAGTCAACTTGCTCAACCAGACCGGAGCCAGGAAGAGTAGAGGTCGATTAGAGTCGATGTCCGGTATTATCCGGAGCACCTCTCCTTCAAATCCGAGCGTGAAACTTTCGCCTCACTCGGCTCCTAGATATTCTTTACCTTTCGGTTTTGCCCATATGGATTAATTGATGACACCTATTACCCACTACCCATTACCTATTACCTATTACCTATTACCCATTACCCATTACCCATTACCCATTACCCATTACCTATTACCTAAATATGTCAACTATCAGCCCACCCTAGCCTAGGGAATGAGATCACTGGTATACTTAAGGACAAATGAGGAAAAAACAGTGAACTCTATTCCGTTCAAACAATTTAAGACTAACATCCAAGACTTGATCAAAAAAGTCATTACTCAGCATATTGCCCTCAAAATCACCGATCCCAATCAGGGAGACTTTATTATTCTTAGTGCCGAAGATTGGGAACAACAACAAGAAACCTTGTATGTTTTACAAAATAGCAATTTAATGGAACAGATTAACTGTTCTCAAGCTACCCATTTCCAAAATAAAGGCTACTCTCCCAATCAGCAAGAACTAGATGAGATCCTTAGTATTTGAGGGCAAAACTTGGGAAATTTACGAAGACCTTAGGCAAAAAGACAAAAAACTCCATAAAACCCTTTGTAAAATTATCAAAGAAATGCTGAGAGAGGATCCCGCTAAAGGCATGGGAAAACCTGAACCGTTAAAACATAATTTATCGGGGTTGTGGTCAAGAAGAATTTCTCAAAAAGATCGCCTTATTTACAAATTTGATGATAACTATGTTTATATTTTTGCAATAGGTGGTCATTACGATCAATTTAATTGATTTTAGTGCGTTCGCTTTTAGCGGCTCCTTGGCCGTTGGCCACGCTACGCGAACTAATGGGTAATAGGTAATAGGTAATGGGTAATGGGTAATGGGTAATAGGTAATAGGTAATAGGTAATAGGTAATCGGGAATCGGGAATGGGGAATTTAGAATCGGGAATCGGGAATCGGGAATCGGGAATGGGTAATAGGTAATAGGTAATAGGTAATAGGTAATAGGTAATAGGTAATGGGTAATAGGTAATAGGTAATGGGGAATCGGGAATGGGGAATGTAGTTAAACCAGAAACAAGCAGGTAACCCGCCCCTACATGGATGTATACTTGAAATGCAGGAGAGAATTACTTACCCTAGAGGCGGTTGTTTGTCAAATCACACAGAATCAGACCTCAAAAACTGTTGCCTAACTCCCATAACCTATTATAGCAACCGCCACAGCGGTTAGGACGCTATACCCAAGACATACTCCATCGCATCCCGTAGACAATCAAACTGCTTAAGTTGTTTACGAATACGACTTTTGAGCCAAGACCAGCATCGCTCAATCT
>NZ_JAAHIG010000220.1:0-15252 GCF_010692305.1 Moorena sp. SIO4G3
GTTGTCACCTCAAATTCAATTTCAATATTAGGTTGGGTTCCAGCCGATTTGAAGCCTGTGGATAGGGTGCTGCCGACAGTCCTAGTTGAAACAGGAAGTAAACAGGCGTCGTTGTGACGTTTTTGTCCGCGATGTTCACGTTTTATAGAACAGACGAAAAGACTATAGTAATTAGGTTCTTAGCAATCAGCTGTGACAGTTAGAGTCCGTATTGCCCCAAGTCCAACCGGAAATTTACACATTGGTACCGCTAGAACCGCTGTATTTAACTGGCTATTTGCCCGTCGCCACAGCGGTAAGTTTATTCTGCGCATTGAAGACACCGATCAAACGCGATCGCGAGAGGAATATACCCAAAACATCCTCGATGGTTTAAGTTGGCTGGGACTGGAGTGGGACGAAGGACCATTTTTCCAATCCCAACGTCTTGACCTTTATAGTGCTGCTATTCAACAACTCTTAGACCAGGGATTGGCTTATCGCTGCTACACTACAGCTGAGGAACTAGAACAACTGCGGGAAGCTCAAAAGGCTAGAAAAGAAGCACCCCGCTATGACAATCGCCATCGCAATTTGACACCAGAACAACAAGCAGCATTTGAGGCGGAAGGGCGCAAGCCGGTGATCCGCTTTATGATTGATAATGACCGCGAGATTGTCTGGAATGATCTAGTCCGAGGTAAAGTCACCTGGAAAGGGAGTGACCTTGGAGGTGATATGGTCATTGCTAGGGCATCTCAAGATAATGGTATCGGTCAGCCTCTCTACAACCTAGCTGTGGTGGTGGATGACATTGATATGCAGATTACCCATGTCATTCGCGGTGAAGACCATATTGCTAATACTGCTAAACAGATTTTGCTCTATGAAGCCCTAGGGAGTGTAGTCCCAGAATTTTCCCATACACCTCTGATTCTTAACCATGAGGGACGGAAGCTATCCAAGCGCGATGGTGTAACCTCTATTTTTGACTTCAAAGCCATGGGCTTTACCCCTGAGGCGATGGTTAATTATATGACATTGCTGGGATGGTCTCCCCCTGACTCTACTCAGGAAATCTTTACTTTGGCTCAAGCCGCTCAAAAGTTCGGTTTTGAACGGGTGAACCCAGCTGGGGCAAAGTTTGACTGGGCTAAGCTGGATTGGATTAATAGTCAATATGTCCACCAGATGAGTGCATCTGAGTTAGTGGACTTGCTAATCCCCTACTGGGAAAGTGCTGGCTACAACTGTGATCCTGTGGAAAATCGCCCTTGGCTGGAACGGTTGACTGCTATGATTGGGCCAAGTTTGACTCGCTTGCCAGAAGCAGTAGATATGACTCGGATGTTCTTTACTGAGTCGGTTGAGTACACTGAGCAGGCAGTAGAGCAGCTCAAAAAAGCTGGTGCTAGTGAGGTGGTGCAAGCTATTCTTGAGCAACTCGGTAATTACCAACAGCTGAGTCCAGAGGAAGCTAAGCAGATTATTAACCAAGTCACAAAAGCGCAAAAGGTCAAGAAAGGATTGGTTATGCGATCGCTTCGTGCTGCACTAACTGGGGATGTCAATGGTCCTGATTTGATCGAATCCTGGGTACTGCTTCATCAGCGGGGGTTTGACCAAACTCGCTTGAAGGAGTCATTGCTTCAGGTAGCATAATCCCAAGCGATGGGTTACGGATGGGTAATCCATCCGTAACCGATTTCTGATACTGTTTGGGTCAATTCTTTTACCCTGAGCCGAAGTTACCTTGTCCAAAGTTCCCGACAACCCACTAATAAATTTTGGCTGTTCCATGAAAACTTTCAAGGGAGTAAGCCAAACTTCTTCTAACTCTGAGGTCGAAAAATCTCATGAATTAAAAAGCTAAATTAATTTTAGATTTAACGAGAGATATTTAAGCTCTTGACTGAGATAATCTGCCCACAAATTAGGTTTGATATGATACACAGACAGTAGTGCGATCGGACGAACAATTATTCGCAGACGTACTCATTATAAAGCGAATCGTATTTACAAGGAGAGTCATCATCGCCATAGTAAATACTAGTCCAAAACGGACTGTCTTCTATCAATAAATGGCAATCCCTCACGTCATAAAGCCTCAGATATTCAGGCTTGTTTGTTTCCACCATATTTTGGAGTTTAGAACAGCGAGCTTTTTGAAATTCAACAGATTTTTGACATTCAACAGATTTTTGACATTCAACAGATTTGAGTTTGTTCCGCTTTTTTTCTAAAGCCGAGTCACATTCTTTCACATCTTTACCCTTACTCACTCGACTGTAAAAACACTGAGCCAGACTTTCTTCAGTCTGACTTTCTTCAACCAGTGCTTGTGCTTGACCGGGGGCAACGCCCTCAGCGACGGCGATACCCAACAATAGCGTGCTAGAGACCATCAGTATTCCTGACAGCAGCAAGGAAAAAAGACGTTTCATCAAATACTTCCTTTTTTTTTTATTAAGCCAATATGATTTTATCACAACCGTTTGCCTTAGTTGCAGCACAGGAAAACTTATGTGTATCTAGCGCTACTGTTATACTAATTGGGTAAAACTCAGATGTTGCACCAAAAAAAGTGGTGGTGAGAAGAAACGGCTGAAGTGATTGTGGTTAGGGTATTATAGACCGTTTTTTATCATAGCTAGAGACAACTAATCAAATACCTTTAAAAATTATCTGTATTCCCTATAGGTTGGGTGACAAAAATTAGTTGAAAATGTTGCGTAGGGTGCGTTAGGCGACCCTCATTTTCCGCCTCTAGCCCTTGGTTAGGTTGCTGCCCGTAACGCACCACTAGGTCAAACAGCTTTAATGAGATGCACCCCTTGCCCTCTTCCCCCAGGGTAGTGATAAATATGTAGTGATATAGCGGTTTATAGCCTAATGAGGTACACAGGATTTTTTCTATCTTCCCTGTTCCCTGTTCCCTGTTCCCTAAAACCTTAGGTGCGCTTTCCGCATTAAGAATTAAATTCGCCACGGGTCGCACCTCAAAAATTTGTACCTCACCTAATTGAAAAACGCTATACAATATTGCATTTCTATTGAATTTTGGCACTTTTCAAAGGGAAAATATAACAAGTTAACCATTAATACATTATTAAAATTTATATAAATTTTAATAATGTATTAATCTTTTAAAAGAAATTATTCCTTATATAAATGCTATATTTTTTTGTAAAAAGCCAGAAGTGTTTAAGGTTTTCAACTTTCAACACTTCTGGTTCATAAGATTATTTAGTTAAGCACAGCTTAACTAAATGGGATTCTTGATCGATAATGTTTTTGCAAAGATGAGATGCACCAGCTGATAAGCAGGTACACAAAATTGATTACACATTTCACAAACCTCAAAGCCTTACAATGTAAGGGTTACATAAATTGGGAGTAGGTAATTAATTCTGTGTAGGTGCTTACTTCTTTAATATCAGACTTTCCCTCTTCTCCTTATTTCAGTGCCATATATGATTACATTGTTTTCCGAACGACATCAGAAGAACCAAAACTTAGAAGGAATCATTGATTTTTACGAGCAACAGGACATCAGAGACCACTATTTTGAGTGGTTGCATTCTCAGCCTGTGGATCTTACCAGCATTTGGTTACTTCTCCATAATCTCCGGGGAATAACTGCAGATTTCATTCGCTGGCTTTCCGGTGCCGTGTCGAGGATTGATGATAATGTCATTCGTTGTTTACTGGTGAAACAGCTCTATGATGAACTGGGTAACGGAGATTCCGAGCAGTGTCACATTGTATTATATGACCGCTTCTACAATGCCTTGAAACCGTGGCAACCCAAATCAATTGAAACTGGCGAGGTAGATGATTTGACGATTGGCTTACCTGGGAGAAAACTCAGGCAACGGCTGGAGAACTATTTCAATGCTCCCGATCCGCTAGTCGTCATCGCTGCGTTTTTGGTAGGCGAGATTTACGCTAAGAAGTTCGATGAATGTCTAAACGAACAGGTCGCGCGGACTCAAGAAATTTCTGAGTATGACTTGACTTGGCTGAGGCTGCATACTGTGGTAGAAGCAGATCATGCTGGGGATTCAATTCACCTCGCTCGTCGGTTGGAGGAAATGGGAGCTTCCCGTGACCTGGTTTGTATGGCAGCTCAAGAGGTTTGGGATATCTTTATTCGCTTCCAAGACGAGATGCATCAGCTCAATCTTGAACTTCAGTAGTTAGACAAAACAAAAATAGTTAGCCATCAATACTGGGTGTGGACCGCAATGATGCCCATGTTCAGATTGAAATTTATTTCATCCATGTGATGATTATCTGGGCCAGAAGTTTTGGAACAATGAACAAGCAACAATTTAACGTCAAGTATGTGCAAGTTAGCCCAGATCTCGTCATTCACTACCAGGAGGCAGGGTCGGGCACACCAATCGTTTTTATTCCTGGTTGGTGGACTTCAATCGACTATTTCCCAGCACAACTTGCCCATTTCTCAAAGCGCTATCGGGCGATCGCCTACGATCCTCGCGGTCAAGGACTATCCTCTAAGACGTTAGACGGTAATCACTACATTCAACGGGGTGCAGATCTTAATGCTTTTCTCAATGCCTTGGAACTGGACAATGTGATTCTGGCTGGGCATTCCAACGCAAATTTAGATATTTATTCTTACGTTCGGAATCATGGCACCGATCGGATTAAAGCGATCGTAGCCATTGACTGTGCTATGCCAAAGCGGATTGCCACCCAAGAGGAGGATAATTGGGGAGAGGTTAGAAATCCAGCTGACATGGGGTGGTTAATCGAGCGTTATCGACTTGTGGCTTACAACCGGCTTGACAGTGTACCGGAAATCATTCAGCCTGGGTTAGTCGAGGAAATGACTCCCGAGGTGACTGATTTTTTTTATCGCATGAATATGGCGATACCGAACTATGTCTCGAATGCGCTGTTTATCGATTCATGGTTTTCAGATTACAGCGAAGAAGCCAAACTAGTCGATGATCACGTTCCTACCCTTTGGACTTTTTCCCAACAAAGGTCAAAATTCATGCCCCAGGTCAACAAGAATTTACCCAATACCGAAACCTTAGTATTGGGGGAGCATATGGGGCATTGGGAGTTTCCAGATGAATTTAATACAGCGGTCGAGGCATTTCTCGATCGAAGAATTGTGTTGCGAACCGACGAGATAGAGGTTCCCATCGAGGCTGAATACAAGAGTACTCAATATGATCGCGTTGGGGTCATTTACGATCAATTCAAAGGCTCAAATGAAGCTACATACGCCATAGGAGAAAAAGCTTCATTTTTAAAAGCTTTGGGCAACATACAAGGAAAAAAGATTATAGATTTAGGATGTGGAGCTGGTTTCTATACTCAATTATTGAAAAAAAAAGGAGCAGCCAAAATTGTTGGCGTAGATATTTCTGAAGAGATGATCCGGGTAGCCCGTGAAAAAGAAGAACAAACACAACTAGGAGTTGAATACCTTGTTTTTGATGTAGCTGAAATGCCCAAGCTTGGTAGTTTCGATCTGGTGACTGCCGTAGGTCTTTTTCATCACGCTAAAGACCGAGACCACCTACTAAAAATATTTCTTCGTATTTATAATAATCTAGCAAAGAACGGTCGCTTGATTGCTCTCACTGCTAATCCGGATTTTTATCCGAACAAATCAGATACTAGCAAATATGGTTTTACTCCCGTTGCAGAAGAACCCATGCCAGACGGTCGGGAAATTACGATGAAATTGAATGGAGCAAAATCCCCGTTTTTTATCAAGGGTTATATTTACAATCGTTCGATTTATGAATGGATAATGAAGAAAGTAGGCTTCAAGAACTATAAATGGGATTTTAATCTAGAAATCCCTAATTCAGCACTGGAAAAATATGGAGAATCTTACTGGCAAGATTTATTGATTAATCCTGTAATGGTTACACTTATTGGTGAAAAATGAAGTTGGGGAAAAATGAAGAGGATTATCGCTTTTGAGCAAACTGAGAACATAGCCAAAATTAAGTAGGCTATAATTCTAACTTTGTGAACTAAAATTTATCGTTACTTATATAGGCAGATCAACTAATGACAACTAACTACGATCCGAAACAATGGGATAAAGTTTGTGATGCTTTTAAAGAATTCAACAAAGAGCAAATTACCTATTATATCGCCCAAAAAGCCTCCTTTGTAAAGGGAATTGGCGAGATAGAAGGGAAAACAGTGTTAGATGTAGGATGCGGGAGTGGTTCCTATACCCAGTTGTTGAAAGAAAAAGGAGCAGCCAAAGTTGTTGGCGTAGACATTTCGGTAAAAATGGTAGAGGTTGCCCGTGAGCAAGAAGCAGCCACTCCACTGGGGATTGAATACCATGTTTTGGATGCCGCAGAAATGCCCAAGCTGGGCAATTTCGATCTGATAACTGCGGTTAGCCTGTTTAACTATGCCAAAGATCGAGAGCATCTCAAAGCCATGTTCCGTAATATTTATGAAAATATGGCAGAAGGTGGGCGTTTGGTGGCTCTGATTATGGAACCCAATTTTTCTGGAAAAAAATTCGATATGGCTAAATATGAACCTGGTATAACGATCTCTAAAGAAGAAACTTTGCCAGATGGTCGTCGTGCTATTCAAGGTAAATTAGAGGTCAACCCACCCGTATTTGTCGATCTATATCTGTATGATCGCTCAGTTTATGAATCGGCGATTAACGAAGCTGGATTCAAAAATTTAACATGGGAATTTAACCTAGAAGTGCCACCAGAAGCTATAGAAAAATATGGGCAAAGTTACTGGCAAAATTTATTAGATAATCCCTTGGAGTGGCTGCTGTTTTGCGATAAATAATAATGTCAATTAGGGGGGATTTAATGATGGCTCAATACGATACTCGTCAATATGATAAGATAGGCGCAGAGTATGAACAATTCAAGTATGAAGAGTTCGCTACCTGGTCAATCGTTGAAAAAGCCTCTTTTTTAAAGGTAATTGGCAATATCAAAGGCAAAACGTTTTTAGACTTAGCCTGTGGAACAGGGTTCTATACTAGGTTGCTGAAAGAAAAAGGAGCGACCAAAGTTGTTGGGGTAGATATTTCTGAAGAGATGGTACGGCATGCCCGTCAAAAAGAAGCCAATAATCCTCTAGGAATTGAATACCATGTTCGTGATGTGGCTCAACTTCCCCATTTGGGGAAGTTCGATCTTGTGACGGCGGTGGCACTATTACATTACGCCAAGGATCGCCACCATCTCCTAGAAATGTTATGCCATATTATCGATAACTTGAGAAATGGTGGGCAATTTGTGACTTACATTACCAACCCAGATTTCTCTTTGTGTAAATCCAACATGACCCCTTATGGGATTACAATTCTCCAAGAGGAACCTATGCCAGATGGTCGTACTCGGAAAAGCAAACTGAATACCAATCCCCCAACCTTCATCAGCAATTTCGTGTATGATCGCTCTGTGTATGAATGGGCTACTAAGGAAGCTGGCTTTAAGAAGCTGAAATGGCATGTTAGACCAGAGGTGCCGTCAGAGGCAATTGCCAAATATGGCGAAGCCTACTGGCAGGATCTGTTAAACAATCCTTCGGGGATTTTGATTAGTTGCGAAAAGCCATAAAGAGAAAGACTACTAACTCAGAACTCGCGCACAGTAGCGGCTACCTGCAACAAGATCCCATCTGGGTCAAAGAAATAAAATGAGGAAAGCAAAGTCGTATCGTCCAGTTCGGGAGCATAACCCGAGGGAACGTCAGCATGGTGTAAAATTGGGGTGACTTGTACTCCCTTACTTAGCAGTTTCTCTCTATACTCTTGCAGTTTTTCTAGGGGCACATTAAAGGCGAGATGGTTCATTGAACCATGAGCTGTAGCAATGTCGCTAGCCTTTAAGGTTTTAGGTGTTAAGGTTTTAGGTGTAACAGAAGCCATAGCTTCTATTGCTTCAGGTTTGACAGAAGCAATGCCAGGTGAAGCATCTGGTGCCTTGGGAAACCATAAAAAAACCAAAGCACTCCCATTGCCGATATCGAAAAAGAAACGCTTACTGCCATCTGGTAGGGCAATGGTTTTGATTAACTTAAAACCAAGGGTTTTGGTGTAAAAGTCCACCGTTCGTGCTACATCTTTACAGACTAAGGCGATATGGTTGATTCCCTGTAGTTCACACTCGTTCATTTCACTTCTTGATTAAGTTTCAGCAAAATTAATTTTTAACCAGTTTATTGTTCAAATAACTGGTAATAATGATATTTTAAACACTGATCATATGAATCAAACAGGATTTGATCATGAATGTAATCTTGAATAGGAATATTAGTATTTGGTCCTAGAAAAACAGCTAGAGAAAGACGTTCCTCATCTGGTATGCGAACTCGATGTAGAATTGAGTGTGTCTTTCCACCTAGCATTTTTTCTAAGGTTTGAGCCAGAATTACCACAACATACCCTGGTTGGGGATTAACTTCATGCCATTGATCATCCCAAAACACTTCTAATCCTGGCTTTTCAATCAAAAGTACACTCATCAAATCAAAGTCTTTATGAGCTTTCAGTCCACTATTGCATTTCTTATTTGTATTTACCTTAGCAGGATAATAGACAGTTGAAAATGTTGAAGAGCGATCGCTCACGACTTCCTCGAAATATTGTTCAACACCAAAATACCTAAATACCTCTTTTAACAGAACTAGAACAATACGCTGTTCAAAATAGTTTGAGATTTTGAAAACTGAATTGCGACATTCTTGAAAGGGTCCAATTGGATTATGCAACCTAAAGAAAAACTGTTGAACCGACTGTATATCATCAATTGAACGGTTTATATAACCTTCTAGTTTATCATTTACTAACCATTTTTGTTTTTTAATTTCGTCCTGTATGAAAAAAGCTAAAGCCTCTTTTTTGATGACTTCAAAATCTTCAAATACTTCTTTTTCTGGTATTTTTACATAGCAGCAACCCAGATGAACAAGGGTGTTTATTTCTTCTAGGGTTACGGTATCTACAGCATTGATTTTTGGTAGTTGCATGATTCAGAAAACAAAAAACATAATTTTTTTACGCAGCTAGCTTCCAAGACAATGGATTTGCTAATAAATAGACTAAACTTCTATCAAAGTACTATAGCGGTTTTAAATTAGGTGAGGTACAAATTTTTGAGGTGCGACCCGTGGCGAATTTAATTCTTAATGCGGAAAGCGCACCTAAGGTTTTAGGGAACAGGGAACAGCGATGCAGCGCGGTCTTGGGAAGGCAGCGCGGTCTTGGGGGTCCCCCCCATGAGCGACTGCCGTGGTTTCCCCCATGAGCGACTGCATCAAGACGGGAACAGGGAACAGGGAAGAGAGAACAGAGAAGAGAGAACAGGGAACAGGGAAAAAATCTTGTGTACCTCATTAGGTTATAAACCGCTATATACATACTTTTCAATAGCATTATAAGCAATCTATAATGCTATACTTATTTGTTTTTTTGTTATTTGTATTTTTTAAATTTTACTTAGACCATAACTTCATAACCCGAATACAATATCACTGTAGTAAGATATCAGAAATTAATCAACAGTTGACCTTTGTTGTATCTTGAAAGCTAAGGTAAACCCATCTTCCCTATCTTCTACCTGTAGAGATGCAACGGTGGGAGTAAGTTGAGGAAGTCAGCACAGCTCTCGGAGCTTGCATCCGAGAGAACGCTGACTTGACATAACCTTTAATCCTTACAATTGAGACACACAGAGGGACCAGAAGGCAAAGAACTCACCTCAGGTAATTCTACCGGAATTCTGGGGAGTTTATCTAAGTCGTGATCGCCCAATGGATAATTGAGAAGGGATAACAAAGGTTGGGCAATCTGCCAACACTTCTCTTTCTGTTCATTGCTTAAAACATTTTTCCACTTGTAAAACCCTCCCTCGCGAACGTGATCCGGACTATCTTTTTTCATACTTGTGAAGTCAACTTGCTCCTTGATGCGAGCAATTGAATCTGAATCAAGTTCTATCTCCAGATACTCCAACATCTTTTGCAGCTCATTATTAAAATTATTACACAAGTTTTCATAGAAAATGACATAAATATCTAGCTCTTTTTTACTTTTTAAATAGCCCCCTACATGATTCATCCAATCCGATATACAGGTATATAACTTATTTTTTAAAAAACTTTCTGGATTAACTTCGTTACCAGCCACATAATAGTAGTGCTTTTTCATAAACGGTGTAAACGCAAAATGAGACCAAGAAATTGCTACATCGCGCGGGTCTCGTATGATGTAAACTGTTTTATCAAACTTTTCCAGTACCTCTGGAGTTTTACAACAAGCCAAGGAATGAGTCCAGACATTAGTCGTATTATTGATATATTCGTTAAAATCCTGAATGGGATAGATAAATATATTAGCAATCCTGTAAAACAGAACTTCATTAGTAATATTGATCATATTAATATCTAGCATATTTTTGATAGGCAAATCCCAAGTTTTAGCTGCTTCGTAAATCGGTTGCGTTTTGACAAAAGCTTTTTCGGCTATGCCAGCTTCTTTAACAATATTTGAGAGAATATTAGCAAGCCAAAAGGTGCCACTTTTAGGAAGACTAATTTGGAGAATGTTCATTTTTTCTACTTAAATAATCTTGCTAACTGTTCAATTGTTTGGTGTTTAAAGATTGTTGCCAGTGGCAATTTTTTCCCTAACTGCTCCTGAATTCGAGCAATCAAGCGAACTCCTAAAAGGGAATGACCACCTAGGTCAAAAAAGTTATCTTGAACTCCTACAGAACTAACCCCTAGAACTTCTGACCAAATTTGTGCCAGTTGTTTTTCTAAGGCATCCCGAGGCGCAATAAAATTCGCTTCACTACCCCACCGAGAAGCATCGGGTGCAGGTAAGGCGCGACGATCTATTTTACCATTAGGAGTTAGTGGAATTGCTTCCAAAATAATGATAGCTGCCGGAATCATATGGTTGGGTAGCTGAGTATTGAGAAAGGAACGCAATTCACAAACTGTGAGTTCTTGCTGTTGCGGAACCACATAGGCAACAAGGCGTTTATCACCCTCAATATCTTCTCGAACAATAACCAGGGCTTGCCGTACATTTTGATGTTCTCCTAGCACAGCTTCAATTTCTCCCAATTCAATGCGGTAGCCTCGCACCTTGACTTGGTTATCGATACGACCCAAAAACTCGATGTTACCATCGGGTAGATAGCGAACTAGATCGCCCGTTTTATAGAGTCGAGAACCCGATTCATCCCTAAAGGGGTTAGGAATAAATTTCTCAGCCGTGAGTTCTGGTCTGTTCAGATAGCCTCGTGCTAAACCTATACCGCCGATATGGAGTTGACCAGGAATACCGATGGGAACTGGTTGGAGGTGATCATCAAGAATATAAAGTTGAATGTTAGGCAGGGGACGACCAATGGGTGGTTTGCGATCACAACCGCCACATTGAGCGTAGGTGACTGTAACCGTAGATTCCGTTGGACCGTAAGTATTAAATAATTGCACTCGTCTCGACCACTGCTTTGCCAAAGCCGGAGGACAATCTTCCGCTCCCACAAACATTGTCCGCAAACTAGGCAGTTCTGCATCAGCTAGAGTTGCCAGTATTGAGGGGGTTAGGGAAATATGGGTGACTTCTTGCTTTTGCAATGTCTCTATTAAATCAGAACCAGGTCGCAGTGACTCAGTGGTGGCCAGACCAAGCCGCGCCCCAGAACATAGCGCCATTGCTATTTCCGCAATTGAGTGGTCGAAGCTCAAAGAAGTAAACTGGAGAACGCAACACTCAGGCTGCATATCCAGGATATCAATAAAGGCGGGGACTAGATTGGACAATCCTTGATGGGTAACTAAAACCCCTTTCGGCTTACCTGTCGAACCTGAAGTGTAGATCAGATAAGCTAAGTTGTCAGGCTGTACCTGATGCACAGGATTCTTTTCACTAAAAGTAGTAATTTCTTTCCAGTCTGAGTCTAAACAAACAACCTTTTTAGCACTCAGAGGAAGTCGTTCAAGTAACTGCTGCTGAGTTAAAAGTAGGGAAACCTGAGCATCTTCTAGCATATAAGCCAAGCGCTCTTGAGGATATACCGGATCTAAGGGTACATAAGCCCCACCAGCTTTGAGAATTCCCAACACTCCGACTACCATCTCAATAGAGCGTTCCACGCAAATACCCACCAATGTCTCTGGTTTGACTCCTAGCGATCGCAGATAGTGGGCGAGTTGATTAATCCGGCTGTTCAACTCCCGGTAAGTTAATTGCTGAGTTTCAAACACCACTGCCACTGCATCAGCTGTCCGTTCCACTTGCTTCTCGAATAACTGATTAATACAAGTTTGAGGAGTATATTGAGTCCGAGTTTGATTCCACTCCACTAACAACTGATGCCGCTGTGTTTCTGTTAATATGGCGAGTAAGTAAACTGGCTTTTCTGGCTCAGTAACAATTCCTTTTAGCAGATGCAGGAAACAAGACTCTATCCTGACAACGGTATCAAAATCAAATAGATCGGTATTGTACTTAAAAACACCAGCCAGTGAACTTTTTGTTTCCACCATCTCTAAGATTAGGTCAAACTCACCTTCCTGCTGGGGGATTTCCCAAGGTTCTACATCTAATCCTCCCCAAGTAACTTGACCCCCTGTTTCTTCCCCTGCCAACTGTTGTGACAATAATTGGGCAACTACTTCCGAACTCTGAAATTTTTCAAGGGAAAAAACTACTTGTAAAAGAGGTGATAAACTGGCATCTCTTTGGGGTTTTAACTGCTCTACAAGAAAGCCAAAAGGATAATCTTGATGGGCGAATGCTTCCAATGCTGTTTGATGCAATTGAGTGAGAAACTCTCCAAAAGTAGGATTGCCAGAGAGATTCCCTCGTATGACAACCAGGTTGATAAAATAGCCCACTACTTGACTAAATTCAGGCTGGTTTCGTAAGGAGGTGGGAGTTCCGACTAAAATATCTTCTTGACCTGATAAGCGGTAAAGTAATACCTGAAAGGCTGCTAGGAGTAAACTATCGAGGGTGACTGAATAATCTTGTGCTAGTTTCTTGAGTTGAGTAGAAAGTTCTTGGGTTAGCTGGAAATAATGGGAACTGCCATTGTAGGTTTGAACTGAAGGTCTAGGGCGATCAGTGGGTAAGTTTAAGACTGGTAATTTTCCTGCTAGCTGTTGTCGCCAATAACTCTCAAGGCTCTTTCTCTGAGCACTGGCTAACATTTTGTTTTGATAGTCAATAAAATCTTGATAGGAGACTTTTATTGGGGGTAGAGAATCTCTATTTCCTTTGTATACCAAGCTGAGTTCTTTAAGTAACACCTCCATTGACCGAAAATCAATGGCAATTTGGTGTATTACTAACAGCAGCACATGCTCTGTTTGAGAGCGAGTGAATAGTAAAACTCTTATAGGGAGTTCTTGTTCAAGATTGAAGGGAATGTGAGCTGACTGGGTGAGGTGATGGTCTAATTGCTGATCAGTCCAATGTGAGGCATGTATCTGCTGGAAAGGAATTTCTACTTTTTTGTTAACAACCCTAAACGTTTGACTATTACGTTCAGTATAAGTCGTTTTTAGGTTGGGATGACGGTCAATTATTGCTCTGACGGCAGTTTGCCAAGCGTTCAGATTTATCTCTGATCTAATTAGCACAGCAAACAAGACATTGTAAGCCCAACTTTGCGGTGCGAGTTTGTTGATAAACCACAGAGCTTGTTGACCACAAGAGAGAGGATAAAAGTCTTTTTCGGCTTTTTCTGATGGTAATGATTCTATTCTGCTCAAGATTGTTGTAGGTTCAATACTTGAATGGTCAGGGAAGATTATTGTTACTCTAGCAGTTTTATATTGGATGAGATACGGCGGTTTGCATAACTATCAGGTACACAGGATTATTTTCCCTCTTCCCTCTTCCCTCTTCCCTCTTCCCTGCTCCCTGCTCCCTGCTCCCTGCTCCCTAAAAACCCAGAACTTTGTACCTAACTGAATTGCAAACCGCTGTAATTTTATTTTCTTGACAGAAAATGCGCGCTGTAAACTCTTCAAAAGAACCAAATAACTATTCCACATGACTTCTATCAAAACCTAGGATAAACAGGAGAATCTTAATGCTGATTACAGACTCAAGTTTTAGAAAGAAAATTTTCTTTCTCTTAGCATCAATGTTTCTCCTGAAACTACTTAAATTATAGTTAATAAATTAAAGTATTAAACTTCAGTTTCAAATAGTGCAAGTCGCAGTCGATCTCCTGACTCTTCTATTTCTATCAAAGACTCAAGACTAACAACTACACTCCGTTCAATTCCTAAAATTTCTGCGGCTCGCGCAACAGCTGCTTTTTCTTTATCGTGGTACACTCCATCAGCACGGCTCATTTTGATGGCTTGATATAACATACAACGCTTAAAATTAACAGGAAAATCATGATTAATACCGCCCAATAGCTGTTGAATGTCCAGGTTTTCTCCATCGAATTTTAGGATATTTTCTTCTATCAGCTCAGATGGTACTCCCATCATATTTTGTTCTTCGACAAACCAATCTAATTCTGCCTGTGCTAACTCACCATCAGCACTGGCGATCGCCATTATGGCTTTGATATAGTTCCTCGAGGTCTCAAAGTTTACAGGTGCAGTAATGTTGTATCTCTTTTTGGCATATGGCTTCATTTCATAAGTTGTTTCAGTGGTCATCGTTTTTTCCCTGAATACTTCGCTGTTATTCTACAGAGTTCTACAAAAAAATTCAAGTGTAACAATTTTTATCTTAATAGGAGTTACCCATTGACATAAAGCACCAAATCTGCATTACGTGATTCAGGAATTCGAGGTTGATTTTTTGACGCTTTTTAAGTGATCGCTATTGATTAGAGGATGATTGAGAAAAACCTGAAACAACGTATTTTCGTTAATACACAAGATAGTAAATTTGTACAGTGCGTAAGTCCTACTTTCCTTGAAGCAAAAATCCGTTCTGATTTTTCTTAGACATCTCCAGGAATTGCGAAGCAATTCCATCACTAGCTTTGAGACGCTTGGGATGATTC
The DNA here is from genome assembly GCF_010692305.1 of Moorena sp. SIO4G3. Taxonomy (NCBI): domain Bacteria; kingdom Bacillati; phylum Cyanobacteriota; class Cyanophyceae; order Coleofasciculales; family Coleofasciculaceae; genus Moorena; species Moorena sp. SIO4G3. The sequence goes on from NZ_JAAHIG010000220.1 coordinate 15,024, forward strand.
ACAAATGTGACAAATTTAAACTAAATAAGCAGGTGCACAAAATTAATTACCTATTTTTGACCTAATAATCTATAATTAGATAAAATCACTGAAAATGGGTAGTTATATGAGATTCATTAGAGAATTAAATACCGAAACTAAAAAACTGTTGGAAAGAATAAGTTGGCAAAGTAAATATCCTCTCTCTTGGTGCGCATTCCCTAGGCGTTCGCGGAGCGTCTCCGTAGGA
>NZ_JAAHIG010000221.1:0-15234 GCF_010692305.1 Moorena sp. SIO4G3
ATTCGCTACCATCAGCGCTATCACTTCCAGTAGCTGGATTGACGTATAGAGTTGCCATAATTTAGGATTACCCAAAACGCTTAAGAACACAGCAAAACGGCGGTGTCACCCATCAGAGGGTTCACCACTTGCTAATTTCCTGAGCAGGAGGCTAGCATTCTTTAGAAATACTCTTAAGAATTGTTACCTAGATAGTGTGCCTGCTTTTACTGCCTATATCTCACAGTTTAAGCTCGATTTTCATTAAATGTCCATATTAATTAATCCTTACTCTTTAGCCCTTAGTCTTTAGCTAAGACCGCGAGAAGCCCCACAACGAAAATTCGCAGCATGAGTGTTTAAAGTTACCGTAAGGACAGTGGAGCCTTAATCAATAAGTTTTAACCTTTTTCCCATAGCCTGTCAACCATAAAGGCTCCACTGTCCTAAGGTTTCGTCTCCAGGGATGAATCGCGGAGCTGGAACTTTGATCAACAGCCTGAAAAACGTTATACTAAAAATAGTAGGGAAAACAAATTAAGAGCTAACCGCCACCTACGTGCTTAAAAATAGAACTTATTGTATTGTTCCGGTGCGGAGGGGCATCCCGTGTCGTCAATAAAGCTTGCCGAGTATCCGTTCGCGCAGCGTCGGCGAAAGCCGATACCGTTGGGTGGAGTTGGCAAGAAGCCCACACTGTAATCTCTGATTCAGTGTGGGAGTATGTCACTCCTTAGTGCTTTGAGTTTGGTCTTGGTGATTAGTGCTTTTCCCAAATTGATTAACAGATTGACAAACATCAGGTCTCCTGGCAGCTACCGAGCATCAAGTAGAAAGCACCAAGCACGAATTACCAAGCACCAATGACTAATGACTAATGGCACTTAAGCCGATTTGCTCTGGATTTCCTGTTCTGGCAAGGTCAGAATCTCTACGCCGTCAGCAGTGACCACTACAGTGTGTTCAAATTGGGCAGAAAGTTTGCGATCGCTTGTTAGAGCTGTCCACTTATCAGCTAGAATTTCCACTTCGTAGGTACCTTCGTTAATCATTGGCTCGATAGTGAAAACCATACCAGCCCGGAGGCGTTTTCCTTTCCCTCTAGTGCCATAGTGAGGAATTTGGGGAGCTGTATGGAAAATCTTGCTAATCCCGTGTCCAACAAAGTCTCGCACTACGGAAAAGCCGTTGGACTCGGCATACTCTTGGATAGCAGCACCAATATCGCCAACTCTTGCTCCTGGCTTGACCTCAGCAATACCACGCATCATACACTCTTCAGTAACTTCCACCAGCTTTTTTGCTAGGGGTGAGGGGGTACCAACAAAAAAGGTTCTAGAGGTATCCCCGTGATATCCATCCAGCTTTGGTGTTACGTCAATATTAATGATGTCCCCATCTTTAAGGATTTGCTTACCGTTAGGGATACCGTGACAGACAACTTCATTGATACTAGTACAGATAGATTTAGGAAAGCCCTGATAACCTAAGGGAGCACTGATTGCCCCATGCTCTTTTGTCCAGCGTTCCGCTTCATCATTAATCTCTAGGGTGCTTACCCCTGGCTTAACCATGGGTTCTAAATGGTCTAACAGTGCAGTGGCTAAGCGTCCAGCAAGACGCATTTTAGCTATTTCTCTACTGGATAAGATGACAATTCGTTCAGCTGCCATGAGTTTTTATTCCGTCAATTACCCCAAAAATTGGGAAAAATTATACTATTTGTTGTTTTTTTAATTGTACAATAATATGATCGCTCATTAACGCCGGTCGGCTTGAGAGCAATCGGTGAAGTATATTGTGGGTTTTAGGGAATCGGGAATCGGGAATCGGGAATTGGGAATCGGGAATCGGGAATCGGGAATCGGAAACTTCGGATCAGGTAAAAATGCTATGGACCTGGTCTTTTGTTTGCTATCCAAAGCCAGAATAGTTCAATAAAATAGGTCAGTTGATACAACCAAGTAGGAGTTGATTGTGGAAGTCAAAGCCGCAGTAGCTTTTGAAGCAGGCAAGCCTTTATCCATTGAAACGGTTCAGGTAGGGGAACCTAAGGCGGGTGAGGTGATGGTGGAAATTAAAGCAACCGGAGTATGCCATACCGATGCCTATACCCTGTCTGGCGCAGATCCAGAAGGACTATTTCCAGCCATTCTAGGACATGAGGGAGCAGGTGTAGTGGTTGAGGTGGGTGAAGGGGTGACTAGCGTCGAGGTAGGAGACCATGTGATTCCCCTCTATATCCCTGAGTGCCGTCAGTGTGAATACTGTTTAAGTGGTAAAACCAATCTCTGTCAGGCAATTCGGAATACCCAAGGACGTGGTTTAATGCCCGATGGTACCAGTCGCTTCTCTGTCAATGACAAAATGCTCCATCATTACATGGGCACATCCACCTTTGCTAACTATACCGTACTGCCAGAAATCGCAGTAGCAAAAATCCGCAAAGATGCTCCCTTTGATAAAGTTTGTTACATCGGTTGCGGAGTTACAACCGGTATTGGTGCTGTGATCAATTCCGCTAAAGTTCAACCAGGTTCGAGAGTGGTGGTATTTGGACTTGGGGGAATTGGTTTGAATGTGATTCAAGGCGCACGGATGGTGGGTGCTAGCCAAATTGTAGGTGTTGATATTAATCCTAAAAAACAACAACTTGCGGAAAAATTCGGCATGACGGATTTTGTCAATCCTAATGAAATAGAGGGCGATTTAGTCCCTTACATTATTGACTTAACTAAAGGGGGCGCTGATTATAGTTTCGAGTGTATTGGTAATGTTAAGGTGATGCGCCAAGCTCTAGAATGTTGCCACAAAGGTTGGGGTGAATCTATTATTATCGGTGTCGCCGGTGCTGGAGAAGAAATCAATACTCGACCTTTTCAACTGGTGACCGGACGGGTCTGGCGAGGTACAGCTTTTGGGGGAGCTAAAGGACGCACGGATGTTCCTAAAATCGTAGATTGGTATATGGAAGGTAAGATTAATATTGATGACATGATTACCCATGTCATGCCCTTAGAACAAATTAATGATGCCTTCGATTTGATGCATCAGGGTGAGTCGATTCGGAGTGTGGTTACCTTTTGATAGTTGAATGCGATGGACTTCGTCCCGCTTTCAGCGAACGCGTGGCCAAAGGCCAAGGTTAATTCATAGGTTGAAGGTTTGTTGGTTGAAGGTTTGTTGGTTGAAGGTTGAACGCGCACGCGTGGCCTTTTGGCCAAGGTTGTTCGCGTTCGCGCAGGGGAGGCCGTAGGCCACAAGCTTGGCCTTTTGGCCAAGTTTGAACGCGCACGCGTGGCCTTTTGGCCAAGGTTGAACGCGCACGCGTGGCCTTTTGGCCAAGGTTGTTCGCTTAGCACGGATACTTAAAAAATCTGTGATTGTTCCAAAAACTCTAAAATAATGAACAAATAATGAGTAATAGTGACTTGTATAATCAGGATTTTGTTTTGTGGACTGATATAACTTGTCAGCAACTTAAAACAAGAAACTTTGATGAGTTGGATATAGAGAATTTAATTGAGGAAATAGCCACCTTGGGACGATCCGATAAACGAGAGATTCAGAGCCGACTTAAGGTTTTGATGGAACACTTGCTTAAAAGGCAGTACGTGAATTCAGAGCCTGATTATCGAGGTTGGGAAAAAACGATCAATGAGCACAGAGAACAGATTAATCTTTTGTTGTCTGAATCTCCCAGTCTCAAGCCTTATCTTGAATCGGTCTTTTATAATTGCTACAGATATCCACTAAAAGTGGTTAGCAAGGATTATCCATCTACTTGCTTCCCCCAGGATTGTCCTTTTACCCCTGATATTCTAGACGAAGATTGATCCTGTGGCATTCACACCACCGATTAGTACTTTTGTCTGTCGATATATCATAAGTAGTCCCGATTCCCGATTCCCGATTCCCGATTCCCGATTCCCGATTCCCGATTCCCTAAACCCTACACCCTACACCCTACACCCTACTCCCTACTCCCTACTCCCTCCTGCTCACAACCAATTTCCCAGCAAAATAAAAGCCGACCAGTAAAGGGGGTGATTAAATGCCTCGCTCTGCAACAGCTCCTGTTGAGCTTGTCGCAAAGCTTCTGCCTTGGTAACCTGGCCTGTGGCTAACCTCTGATAGAACCGAGTCATTAACTCTGTAGTGGCTAGATCGTCCACAGTCCAGAGACTGGCAAGGGTACTGCGTGCCCCCCCACGCACGGCGATACCAGCCAAGCCCAACGCGGCTCGGGAGTCTCCTGCGGCTGTCTGACAAGCACTGAGGACGAGTAATTCAATGGGATTTTCTTGCTTTTGATCCGCTGAGATCAGAGTATTTAACTCATTGAGATTAATCACGTCATCCCAGGTCAGCAGAAACGTTTCTTCCGCTACTGAACTAAATTCACCATGAGTGGCGAGATGAACAATTTCGTAACTAGAGGTATTAACTTCTGTATTAAAGTTGGATTCAGTAAAGGACTCATTGAGTAGAATCAATGAAGGAATTTGACCCTTGATATTCTCTAATTCCACTTTCACCCCAGGAAGTGCTCCGAAATTAGGACGATGGGGACGAACTTCCGTCACTCCAGCAGTGAGAACTGAAACGTTTTGTCTGACTAAAGCTTTAGAGTCGATTAATTGTAAACTAGGTGCTACGGCAATATTATAGTTCTCAATTAAATGGTCTTCTCCGTCATAAAGCACCGACATGGGAAGATCGCGCAGAGCCCCATCTGGTATAAATACTAGGGTGAAGATATTACTCTTGGCTAATTCTGCTTCAATCGGACCGATTAACCAGTCGTGTATTGTTTGTAAGTTGTCCTTTCTCAGCACTCGCCAAGGGCTAGTAATATTTATCTTTACCGAAGCCAGTAGTTTTTCTATTTCTGCTTGAGGTAAGTTAGTGGTGATCTGGCGCAGGGGTTGTCCGGGCAAAGTGACAATTACTTCCAAGCGGTCTGGTAAGATAATGGTATAGAAGATAGCAGCGTTGGGGTCAATTTCGTCGATATTAACGGGTTTAGCATCTAAACAAGCATCCCGAAAGAAGTTGTCTAGTTCTGCTAGTTGTAGGGATTCAATTACATCTCGTGCTTGTTTGAGGTTTTCTTGAGATGCATTGGGTTCTAGGAGTAGTCCTACTAATTCTCGGTAGACTGGTTCAACGCTTTCTCGAAACCCAAACTGAATATCGCTACTAATGGCGACTAGGTCGCTACGGATAGATTGGAGGGTTTGTACCGATTGAGAATAGGCAGCGATCGCGTTTTTCTGATCCTGTTTTAGATTCAGGATTCTGCCCAGTTGCCATTGCCATTGATAGGCTAAATCGGGAGCCTGGATTTCTTGAGCAATTAGTAACGCTTTTTCGGTTAAGTTTTCCGCTTCCTCAAGACGTGATTGCTGTTCGTATAACCTGCCCAAGTTACCAATAGCTTCAGCTTCCCCTCGTTTATCTCCCAAATTCCTAGCCAGCTTAATAGCATCAGCGAGATGAGTAGCAAGGGCGTTGGGAGTTGTGAGTTGGTAGTTTTTAGTTTTTGACAGAGTTTTGGCTAGATTAATTCTAGCATTGATTGCTGTTTTACTGGGAGATAATGTGGTTAATGTATACTCTATAGCTGGCAATAATGCTCTAGCTTGTGACCACTCTTGTTTAGATATCTCTTGTTTAGATATCAATACACTCAGTTGATTTAATTGCCCTTGAATCTTAAGATCAGGTAAGGGAGATTCCTTCACAACCCGTTCATAGAACTCTATTGCCTCTGCTGTGTCTCCTTTTAATCTAGCGGTATTTCCTAAACTGAGCAGATTGTCAGCAATCAACGTCTGATCTCGTAAGTTTTCCGCTATGGCTAAACTTTGTTGTAAAATTGCTTTAGAGTCTTGGAATTTTCCGACTCGGCGCAGCACATCACCTAGGTATTGGAGGGCGGTACTTTTCAGGATGCTATCCGGTTGGTTTTGGAGAGTTTCCTGGATTTGAGTTAAGGTTTTAGTGGCTTGATTATACAACCCTAATACTCGTAAGGCTTGCACCTCGTAAATCTGACTTTCTGTTAATCTAGTTAAGTCTCCGATTTCTTGATAGATAGCACTGGTTTGCTGCCAAGTCGATAAGGCTTTTTCCCCCTGACCTAGAGATAAGTAGACTTGTCCTTGCACTTCTAGTATTTGGGCTTGTAATTGTTGACGTTCTTTGGGATTAGGAAGTTTTTCTAGTTGGCTAAAACCCTGGGATAGTGTTTGTTTAGCTTGGTCTAGGTCTCCCAAGGTTTGATAAACTAACGCGAGATTGACTAAGGAATTAATTTCACCAATAATGTCCCCACTATCGCTGTAGTTAGTAATAATTTGCTCCAACAACGGGATAGCCTCTTGGTATTGACCTGTTTCATAGAGGTGTTGGGCTTGTTGTTCTGGAGAATCGGAAATCGGGAATCGGGAATCGGAACCCACCCCTAACCCCTCCCAGGAGGGGAACGGGAATCGGGAATTGGGTGTGATTGCTGGAGAATTTGATAAGGCTTCCCCGGATGGAACAAAGCACGTTAATGCGATGGCAATTACAAATGATAGTTTTTTCATAATAATTAAGGGAATAGAGAATAGAGCGAGCCTTTTGATGGTGCGTTACGGGGCTACTGGCTACGACCTTGAATATCATGGCAATCCCTCCCCTAACGCACCCTACGCACTACTCCTCCCTGCTCCCTACTCCCTACTCCCGAATGACAATCAAGATTGGGAAATATCTGCTCCACAGGAGTCCCGTTAAACGGTTGCGCTGTCAGAATAATGGTGCCATCCTTTGCTATTACCCAGCCTTGGGCTTCGATAATCACTTTTTTGTCTTGACGGGGTTTCACTGACGGTTGCGCTTGTAATGGTTGTCTGGTGCTGGGTAACCTGGGACGAGTTCGCCACCTGACTGTTCTGTGGGCATTAATCACTGGATCTTCTGGAGTTGGTGGTAAACCGCCTTTGCCGGTAATGGTAAAGGAACTCCCGCCAGCAATCCGATCATTCTCAAAGCCACAAAGGTCATTGGCTAGGATTGCTTCTGCATCCACCAGGATTCCTGGCAATTCGTTTAAGCCTGAAGTGGGGTCTATCTGGGAGATGTTGAGAATTACGTCACCGTTTAAGGATGGGCCACTATCGGAGGTGGCAGTGATGTCATTGTCTGGAGTGGGACTGTCTCGAAATTCTAAACCAAAGATGCCTTTGGCATTAATCTCAACACGACCTCCTGGGCCTTGGTCAGCATTGGCGGTGATATCGCTATTTCCGAGACCAACTAGGGTATCAGTATTAATAAATATATTGCCCCCAATGGTTGTATTCTGAGCGTCAGTTATAATCTTGCTTTCGTTGAGGAGTCGGATGTCACCAGCTTCCAGCCTAATCTTGCTTTTGTCTCCTCCTGCTGTTTGTGCTGTGATGATTCCATTGTTGTCAAGGAAGATGGAGTTAGCATTAATATTTACTTCCCCTGCTGAAGTTCTCTCTTCAAAACTTCTAGCACTAACTTCTGCTCCATCAGAGATTATTAACTTGTCAGTGGTAATATTCAAAAACTTTCCGGCATTTCCTGTTGCTTCTCGATTAGCTCGAATAAACAAGCCGCTGGCAAACTCACCATCGGCTGAGGTACCAGTACCAATGAGTTGAACAGATTCAGAAGCATTAACAGTCAAATCTCCACCGTCCCCTTCACCCAAAGTGCTAGCTGAAACTTGTGCTCCATCAGAGACTATTAACTCCCCAGTGGCAATAGTTAAATCTCCTGCATTTCCTGTTCCTTGAGTTTGAGTAGACAAGTCGCTGCTAAGTTGAACAGTAGAAGAAGCATTAACAGTCAAATCTCCACCGTCCCCTTCACCCGAAGTGCCAGCTGAAACTTGTGCTCCATCAGAGACTATTAACTCCCCAGTGGCAATAGTTAAATCTCCTGCATTTCCTGTTGCTCTTGAATTAGCTTGAGTAGACAAGCCGCTGACAAGCCTACCATCTGCTGAGGTACCAATCACTTTAACAGTAGAGTTGGCATTAACAGTCAAATCTCCCCCGTCCCCTTCACCAAAAGTGCTAGCTGAAACAACTGCTCCTTCAGAGACCATTAACTGCCCAGTAGTAATATTCAACTCTCCTGCATTTCCTATCCCTAGAGTTCGAGTAAACAAGCCGCTGGCAAACTGACCATCTGCTGAGGTACCAGTACCAATGAGTTGAACAGTAGAGGAGGCATTTACAGTCAAATCTCCGCTGTCCCCTTCACCAAAAGTGCCAGTTGAAACTTGTGCTCCATCTTTGACAATTAACTGCCTAGTGGTAATACTCAAATTTCCCGCATTTCCTTTTGAGCCTCGATTAGCTTGAGCAAACAAGTCGCTGCTAAGTTTAACCGTAGAGGAGGCATTCACACTCAAATTTCCGCTATCCCCTTCACCAAAAGTGCTAACCGAAACAACTGCTCCCTCAGAAACTGTTAACTCCCCAGTGGTAATACTGACATCTCCCCCATTTCCTTTCCCTTCAGTTCCAGCAGACAAGGCGCTGCGAAACTCACCATCGGCTGAGGTACCAATCAGTTGAACACTAGAGGAGGCATTGACACTCAAATTGCCCCCGTTCCCTTCACCAAAAGTGTCAGCTGAAACAACTGCTCCATCAGAGACCATTAACTCCCCAGTGGTAATACTGACATCTCCCCCATTTCCTTTGCGTTCAGTTCTCGCAAACAAGCCGGAAAACAGACCATCGGCTGAGGTACCAATCACTTGAACCGTAGAGGAGGCATTGACACTCAAATTGCCCCCATCTCCTTCACCAAAAGTGTTAACGGAAACAATTGCTCCATCAGAGACCATTAACTGCCCAGTAGTAATACTCAAATTTCCACCATTTCCTGTTGAGCGTGGATTTGTTTGAGTAGACAAGGCACTGGGAAACTGACCATCGGCTGTCGTACCAATTACTTGAACCCTAGAGGAGGCATCCACACTCAAGTTTCCCCCGTTCCCTTCACCGCTTGTGCTAGCTGAAACCGATGCTCCATCAGAGACGATTAACTTCCCAGTGGTAATATTTAAATCTCCGGCATTTCCTGTCCAAAAAGTTCGAGCAAACAAGCCGCTGGGAAAACTAATATCGGCTGTCGTACCAATCACTTGAACACTAGAGTTGGCATTAACAGTCAAATCTCCACCGTCCCCTTCACCAACAGTGTTAACTGAAACTCTTGCTCCATCAGAGACCATTAACGTCCCAGTAGTAATACTGACATCTCCCCCATTTCCTGTTACTCCTGGAAAAACTCTGGCTCCCAAGAGGCTGAGAGTACCATCAGCCGATACACCAATTACTCCAACAGATTCAGAGGCATTCACTGTCAAATCTCCGCCCTGCCCTGAGCCATTTACATCCGCAGTTATCCTAGAACCACCCTTAAGACTCAACTGAGAAGCCTCAACCACTATCCCACCGCCACTGCCACCCCCTTCGGTATTCGCAAAAACAAAAGAGCGATCGCGTAAAGTCACATTAGCTCCCTGCACCTGGATACTCCCACCACTTTCCCCACTGGTAATGACCAAAGCAGCGTCGGACAAAGTAATATCCTGGAATGCTTGAACTGCTGAATAATCCAACACAAAACTAGTATCGGTTGGGGTCAGGTTCACCACACCATTAGAACCAACACCCCCCAGCTCAATCCGTCCATCGAATGCGAATAGAGCGCCATTAGGAATAGTAACCTCACCACCAATTAGCCCCAATGTTTGACCATTTGGTACCTGAAGCCCAAAAAAAGATTGATTAGTAATAGTCCCTGGATTGGAACCAAATTGCAACCCAGAGGGTATATTAATGGTCAACAACGGTTTTCCATTGGGATTTTTAGTGCTGAAAACTGTGCCATCCTCAAACAACACACTATCAGCAGTACTCCCAAAAAATGAACCTCCCACATCCAGTCTGCTATTGGGACCGAAGACAATACCGTTGGGATTGATCACAAATAAATTAGCATTACCCAACACGCCTAGGGTTCCCAAAATATTGGAAACATTACCTCCCGTTACCCGACTCAGGATGTTTGCAACTCCAGCAGGATTCGCAAAATAAACTCGCCCGAACTCGCCCACATTAAAATCCGAAAAGCTGTGGAATAGATTACTGTCTCTAATCGCCCCACCTTCAATTAAATCTGCCAGGGCACCGTTAATAGTCACATTGGGGGTTACCACAGAGCTTTCATTCCCTAGGGTATTATCTGGGGTAATTTGTCCGAATGCCGTAGTTGCAGCTAGTAGAGAATACAGCACCATGCTAGTTGCTGGCACCAGTGGGGAAATCCGAGGTTTCATAGTAATCAATCAGCTACCGAATTTTTTAATTAAATCAAAAAATATATTTCAGCTTGATTGATTCAAAAACTCTTTAAAAAGATTTTACTGAAAATTAACAAAAAACCATTGAAGTCGCCCTAGCACTAGCAGGATTACGGTCTTCATTTTTGATTTAACAAACCTTTAAAAAAACTTTACTGAAAATTCACAATAACAGGGAGTAGGGAGCAGGGAGCAGGGAGCAGGGAGCAGGCATGCTAGCAATAGGCATGCTAGCAATAGGGGAAAAATAATGTGTACCTCATAGCTATGATAAACGCTATAGATCTAGCTATAGCAATATTAGTGGGTTTTCCAGTAGTTATTGCCTTCAAAAAAAGTATAAAATACTAGCGTTTATCGCAGTTTTATGATTATTTCAGTAGGGTGGGAAAAGTCATCATTTCGTGAGTACTTAAAACAAGCAAAATGTTTTTGCCCACCCGACAAGCTGATTATTTCAGTAGTGGGCTACTACAAGCTGATTATTCCAGTAGGGTGGGCAAAGTCATCATTTTGTGAGTACTTAAAACAAGCAAAATGTTTTTGCCCACCCTACAAGCCCTATATCGTTATTTAAAGTTTTATTGTTCATTTTTTTTTGAGAATAATATCTTTATTTATCAAATTAAATTAACAATCAAAGTAATTGAAAAACGTTAAAATTATAGCTATTACGTACTTGTTATGCTAAGAGGATATCTCCCAAGTTTTTTGATACTGAATTTTGCCCCCCTAGCCCCCCAATTCTGGGGGGAACAAGAATCAATTTGTTGCTAAAAGTCCCCCGAGCGAGGGATTGCTCGCTCGGGGGATTTAGGGGGCTTGAATGTAGCAAATGAGACTTCTCAGACAATCTCTAAATAAACACTTTGCCAAAGGGAGCCTCGGAGCAGCGCTGCATCGCTTTCTTATGCCCCACACCCCACACCCGGTCACCCCACACCCGGTCACCCCACACCTGACGTCAAAGTAAAAAACCTACCCTTATGAGCTACTCCCTACTCCCTACTCCCTCACCCAAATTAAAACTGCTATAAATGTAGACGTCTATTCACAAAATAAATTCAACTAATGATTCAAGCCTACGCAGCCCACGAACCTGGTGGAGAACTGAAGCCTTTTGAATACGATCCAGGGGTTTTGGGGGAACAGGAAGTAGAAATCAATGTGGAATACTGTGGTATTTGCCACAGCGACCTAAGTATGTTGGATAACGAGTGGGGACTAACTCAGTATCCATTTATACCAGGTCACGAGGTAGTTGGTACCGTGGCAGCATTGGGAGAGAAGGTGACCACGCTCCAAGTTGGACAACGAGTGGGACTAGGCTGGTTTTCTAAGTCCTGCATGACCTGCGAGTGCTGTATTTGACACTCCCCGTCCTGTAAGAACGGGGATTCTTAGTTCCTCGACATGCCTTAAAATTAGCTATCCTGAAAGGCAATATTTAAGCCAAATGCCCGTTAAAAACCAAACATCTAGCCTAATTTAACTAACCCCAGTGGGCTTGTCTCCCTAAGCGTTGAGTTTCCTCAGTTTCCGTGTGCCCCACGGTACGTTTAGTCTTAAAAGGTTATTTACTGGTGTTTCGGTATCCGTTAAGATCCATGCGTTTTGGCGAGGTAGCACGCTCCTCGTGTACTAGTATCGCTTTACGTCGTTATTTTAAATTGGCAGTACCGACGAATCCTACCTGTACTAGGCTACATGTTTATTATATCACATTTTAATCAAAAGCCGTCCTAGAAGGACGGGGCTTGAGACCCAAAATTTTGGTCAGAAATCTATCTCTGGTAGCCCTTCAGGCAGTCCGGTTACCATTGCCCATATGCTTGAGTTTGCTGGCCGACATGGTATTGAACCCATTACCGAAACCTTTGCATTTGACCAGGTTAATGAGGCCATGGACAAACTCCGCAATGGTAAGCCTCGTTATCGAATTGTACTTAAACATTAATACAACAAAGCAAGGCAAAAGGCAAAAGGCATGCATGCTAAAGGCAAAAGGCAAAAGGGATAGATTTTGATTTCATATTTATTTTTGCGCATAGGTCTAATCGCTATCAGGACGACTGGGGAGTGTCAATAGATGCGATCGCGTCTTGGAATGCGGCTTGGAATTTGGGCAGGGCACTGGAAATCATCTCTTCGCTGGCAGTCAGGGAGATGCGGAAATAACCTGGTATTTCCTGTGGCGTTCCAGGTAATACAAAGACCCCATGACTGGCCAGTAACTCGGCAAAAGCACAGTCATCTTGCCAAGGGGAGCGCACCAACAGGAAGAATGTTGCATCAGGGGTGCGGAGCTTGTAACCCATGTCCCGCAGTGCTTTGACCATCCAATCTCGCTTTTTTTGTAAATGCTCGATATTCAGGTTTAGTTGCTCCAGGTCTCCTAGGGCATACTGCATTAACACGCTAGGATAACACCAACCAAAAGAACTTTGTTGTAAGATGCCAATCACTCGCCTGATTTCTTGCCGATTGGGCATAGTGGATGGTAAAGCAATATACCCTATGCGTTGACCAGGAGCCATGAAGGTCTTGCTGTAACCATATACCAAGAAAGAAAATGGGTAAAACTGGGTAGGGCTAGGACAAGGCTGGTGATCAAACACAATCCGGCTGAAGGTTTCATCAGAAATTAGGTAAATGGGCTTACCATAACGTCTAGAGGCATCGGTGAGTATAGCAGCCAAACCCTCGAGGGTTGTTGCTGAGAAAATCTTTCCTGTGGGATTATGGGGTGAATTGATGATTATTGCCCTAGTCCGTTCTGTAATCGCAGATGCGATCGCATCGAGGTCCATATCAAAGGTGTTGGTATCCACAGGCACACCCACTGGCATGGCACCAGTAAGATGAACCATACGCCGATAAGCTAACCAGGGTGGAGTTAGAATAATTACCTCATCTCCATCCCCAGCCAGGATTTGTAGACAAATTGCTAGACCAACTACTGTACCATTGGTCATAAAAATATCTTCCGGCAATATGGAAATTCCCCGTTTATCCTGAAGAGCAGCGGATACAGTCTGCCGTGATTCCGGAATATTTCCCTTGTAGCCATACCAACCTTGATTTTGCGGTATACTCCAACGCTGCAAGGCTTCTACAAAACCTGGTAGTGGCATTTCATGGGAATCACCCAAGGTAAAATCAAGACTTTCCGGCTCAGTGCGGCGACTCATATAAGTCGCTTCGGCATAAAATTTGCTGATGGGGGTTTGGTACTCTAATCCCTTTAGTAAACGTGGGGAGATAAAGTGAGTATTGCCTTCAGTGGTTGGATCTGGCATAACCGCAGCCTCTGTTAGTTTAATGAGTCACTTAGTATTTTTTTCGGCCTCTGAATTGGCAAAAGCAATTCGCGATCGCACTGTCTCATCGGTGGAAGTGTTAGACGCTCATCTTGAGCATATTGCTCTGCACAATTCTCAACTAAACGCCATTATTACCTTACATGTAGAAAATGCCTATCAACGAGCCAAAGACGCTGACGACGCTTTAGCACGAGGGGAAATTTGGGGTAGGTTACATGGAGTACCGGTAACCATTAAGGACAGCTTAGAAACTAAGGGATTACGGACTACCAGTAGCTACGAACCTTTAGCTAATTATGTCCCAACTCAAGACGCTACCGTTGTGGCTAGACTGCTTGCAGCGGGAGCAATTCTTCTGGGAAAGACCAATACACCAAAACTGACAGCAGATTTTCAAACCAATAGTCCCCTGTTTGGTAGAACAAATAATCCCTGGAATCTCGACTATACCAGCGGTGGTAGTACTGGGGGTGGTGCAGCCGCCGTTGCTGCTGGATTGTCCCCTTTGGAACTAGGTAGTGACCTTGGGGGTTCTATCCGTGTTCCTGGGCATTTTTGTGGTGTATTTGGCCTTAAGCCTACGGAGCATCGTGTTTCAACCTTTGGACATATTCCAGAGCTACCAGGAAAGCCAAAAACCATCCGGCATTTACAAACCATAGGACCTTTAGCTCGCTGTGTCGAAGACTTGCGCTTGTGTTTATCCTTAATTCAAGGACTCGATCCCCAACAAAATTGGTTACTTCCTATACCGACAGAGCAGTTTAAACTAGAGAATTTACGGGCATACCGCTACGCTTGGACAACAGGTTTTGGTGATATTCCAGCATCAACAGAAACCAAGAGATGCTTAGATAAATTGGCATTATCTCTAGAAAACTTAGGCTGTTGTATTGAGGAACATAACCCACCGAATTTGGACGTTACTGTAGCAAGGGAAACTTATAGCGAGATTCTCAGATTTGAATTTGGTTTATCCGAGATCAATCAACAACAGTATGAACATGCTCTTCATAAACGCCATCGTATAATTACTGATCTAGAAAGCTTCTGATCTGATTGGGATGTTTGGTTGTGTCCTGTGGTTCCAATAGCAGCATTTACCCATCGCCCATCAGGGGAACCAATTGAGATAGATGGTAAGCAGTTTCCTTATCTGAAAGCTATTGGTGCTTACACCACACTTTTTAATTTAGCTGGTAACCCGGTCATAGTCCTACCCCTTAGCCAGTCCCATAAAGGCTTACCCATTGGTGTGCAACTGGTCGGAAGACGGGGTAGTGATATGAGACTGATCGCAATTGCTGAGACATTGACCGAAATCACCGGAGGCTTTCAACCTCCACCGGGATATTAACGGGATTGATACCGAGTTGCATTCAAAGAGAGTAGATTGCTTGGATAGGGAGATGGGGAGATGGGGAGATGGGGAGATGGGGGGATGGGGGGATGGGGAGATTGGCGGAACAGAAAGTTGTATAGCAGTCGCCAGGGCAGTTAGGACATGACAAAAGTCTCAAACCTAAG
>NZ_JAAHIG010000222.1:0-9150 GCF_010692305.1 Moorena sp. SIO4G3
ATTGTGCGTTTGGTTAATTGGTGGCTCGGAGTTCCATTTGCAGCTACCCGATGTTCTCGTTTTGCTGCTCTTGCGCCGACCGGTTGACATATGTGTAAACAAATATTAATTTGGCCAGCGGTATCAAAATTGGGGGATTTAGGGGGCTTATATGTAGCAAATGAGACTTCTCAGACAACCTCTTATGTAGCAACCGAAGTATTCAGATGTTTGACATTCGTAAATTCCGAAACTCAGTCATAGCTTACTTCTGACTTCTGACGAAATAACCTTGGTGACTTGCGCGTAGCGCTATACCTGATAGTTAAGATATGAAGGCTTACCTTAATTGCCTAATTGGCCGACAATTTTTCAATACCAATACATTTATCAAAGCCAAAAGTAGCTACCATGATAGAATTTGATTCATCATTGTTTAAAGAGAAGGTCAAATCTCTTTTTTTGCACATAGAAGAAGAAACCCTTGCTGCTTATATGTATAGCACTCCCGATCCTACTATTGAAAATGATCCTGCTAGGGGTGAAGAATATTATCGAAAAGTAATTGAACAAAGTGTTGATTATTACCTTTATAAGGAAGAGGTTAGACTCATTAAAAAAGTAGCTAATCAACTATCAAATTATGTGCCACAGGGGGTAGATATTATTGAATTCGGACCAGGAACAAAAACAGCATTTATCAACAAAAGCCTACCTTTACTGAAGTCATTGAATCATAATATCAAAACGTATATTCCCGTAGATTTGTGCAAAACTTATTTGGATCAGGCAGAAGACGTTTTGCAAGATGAGTTACCAGATCTATTGGTTAAACCCATACAAGACGACTTTATTGAGAATACCGATCTCGTTAAACAGTTTGACAAACCGTTAGTTTGGTTTAAAGGCAGCACAATCACTAATTTATCTACCTGACGGGGGGACAGAGCGGTTATAGCCCTTATGTAGCAAGGGATACGGCAGACAAATCAAAAAAAAGATAGGTCAAATATAGTAACCCTGACCCATCTACAAAAAATGATAGCTAAACCATACCAGAAAATCCTACAAAATCAGCTGCATCACAGTAGGTATTTATTAATAACCTTAGTCGTGGCCAGCCTACAACTACTCAGACAGGTCAAACTAGAAGTGTTAGCTCAAGCGCTGCCGTTACCTATTTTGTTTGAGAGTCGTCGAAAGAAATTACGTCGGTTTTTACGGATCAAACAGTTCAACATGGTTTCAATCTGGTTTCCCTGTGTAAGTGCTCTGCTAGAAGAGATGTTTAAACCAAACGATAGAATATATTTGGCGATAGATCGTACCAGCTGGGGGGTGATTAATATCTTGATGGTTAGTGTCATATATGATCATCGTGCCTGGCCGATTTACTGGGAGTTCTTGGATAAAAAAGGCAGCAGTAATTTTGATGAGCAAACAGCTGTTTTGGGGAAAAGTATTGGGTTACTCTCCAACTATAGGGTGGTGGTGTTAGGAGACCGGGAATTTTGTTCACCCAAACTGGGAAACTGGCTGGGTTTGCAGGGTGCATACTTTTGTTTGAGACAGAAATATAACACGTTTGTTTGTTACGATACTGAGGTGGAACGGGAGTTAAAAGACTATGGGCTTAAGCCAGGAGTAAAGCTGTTTCTTAATGACTGCCAAGTTACCAAAAAAAAAGGATTTGGGACGTTTAATATAGCCGGTAAATGGAAAAGAAATTACCAGGGATTTAAGACGAAAGAACCCTGGTATATTTTGACTAATTTTGATGATGTCGATACGGCTATTGTGGCCTACCAAAGACGATTTTCCATTGAGGAAATGTTTCGAGATTTTAAGTCGGGAGGCTATAGTATTGAAGGCTCTAAGCTAACAGGTGAGTATCTTTCAAAATTAATGATTGTTGTGGCGATTGCCTATACCAGTGCCATGCTTCAAGGGCGACACATTAAGCAGATGGGAATTCAAAAATATGTGGTCAGACCTGAAACTAAATCAAGTGGACAACGGCGACATAGCGCTTTTTATGTTGGCCAACATCAGCATTCGTGGCTTCGCTTAAGGGGATTGTGCGAAAAAATAGTGGACGAACTTTTGCAAATTAACCGTCGTTGGCTCAACTATTACTTGAAGGGTGAGCGGGCTATAGAGTTGGCACTGTCTACGTTATAAGCTTTATGTCCCCCTGTCAGTTTATCTACAAACCAATGTGTCAAATTTATTACAAAAATCTCTCAATCATTGCCGTCAGAAGGTCTTATAATCGTTGGTGTAGATGCTAATCAAAACGAGTCTTCATTAAAAAAAGCCTACGATACTGAAGAAGTAGCAAATTTTATTTTGAGCGTACTATATTGCATTGATCGCGATTTGCCAATGACCAACTTTAATCCTGCTGCATTTAAGTATCAGCCTGAATGGATACCCAACAATTATTGTTTGAAACATAATGTAATTGCTACCAGCAACCAAGCCTTTGTGTTTGATGGCGTTAATATCAGCATAAAAGAAGATGAAAAATTTCATATTTTCAGTTCTTACAAATATCCCGTTGATTATTTTCAAAAAATAGCTAGGCAAGGAGGATTAGAACCATTAGCTCATTTTGAAGATGAAAATCACCGCATGGTTATTCATGTTTTATCTTAAAAAAATAGCGTTGCTTAATAATGGAATGATCTGAAGAGTTTTGTGGTAAGCATTAAGCTATCAGTTATCAGCGGTCAGCTATCAGCTTATGGGTCATGGGTCATGGGTCATGGGTCATGGGTCATGGGTCCCAGGGTCGAAGCCTGTGCCACCACAGGCTAGAAGCCTGTGCCACCTTGAGGTGCTTTTGAATAAAATAAACTAAAGGCTGAACGCGCACGCGTGTGCGTAGCACATAAGCTGACCGCTGATCACTAATAGCTGAATGCTTAGATGACGGTGGCAGTACCCTTAGAGGCAGAGTGATGGACACAACTGGACTCGAACCAGTGACCCCCACGATGTCAACGTGGTGCTCTAACCAACTGAGCTATGCGTCCAAACCATTCATTATGATAGCACATATTTACAATATAGCAATTTTATTTATTTAAACCTTCTAGGAAAGGGAGCAGGGAGCAGGGAGTAGGGAGTAGGGAGCTTCGGAGCAGGTAACAAACATTATCAATACAGTGGAATTCTTTTGAAGGAGGACATCAGGGATGAGTTCTGCTAAAATATCCTGGTCGTTCAGCCTTTACCCACATCTTTATCTTTGAGTCAACCAATAGAAACCGCCAGTATCGATACATTAGCCAAGGAACTCGCAGCCATACAGCAAACTGGTTCTAAGCGAATTGCCTTGTTGGGGTCACGTCACGTTCCTATCACCCATCAGAATCTAATTGAGATGATGAGCTATGCCTTAGTGCAAGCGGGTAATCGTCTGATTACCTCTGGTGCGACCGGAACCAACTTAGCTGCCATTCGAGGTGCTATGCGAGCCGATCCCTCCTTGCTAACGGTAATTTTGCCCCAAAGTCTTCAGCGACAGCCACTGGAATCCCGAAAATACTTGGAGAAGGTAATGCATTTGGTGGAAAATCCCCAAAATGATACCTTGTCTCTCGCTGAAGCTAGTGCCTTGTGTAATGCCGAAATTGTTGCGAGGTGTCAGCAGTTAATTTGTTTCGCATTCCATGATAGCCGTACCCTCCTCAACACCTGTAAGGAGGCGGAACAGCAAAACAAGGTTGTTACTCTGTTCTATTTTGATTAGTTGTGATTAATTGTGATTAATTTTGATTAGTGTGAGCTAGACTATGCATCTATCCGGTTCGGGAATTTTACTTTACTGTATTGTGGGGGCAACGGTTTTAATCTATCTACCATTTCTGGTAGTTGGCTACAGCCGTTTCAAACTAGGCTATGACCAAAGTGCCCCTCGCGCCATGTTTGATCAGCTACCGCCCTATGCCCAACGAGCAACTTGGGCACATCAGAACTCCTTTGAAACCTTTATTATATTTAGCGCAGCCGCTTTGATGGCCTATGTTACGGGTCAGAATTCAACTCTCGCCATCGGGTGTGCGATCGCATTTGTAATTGCCCGAGTCTTCTACTCGCTGTTTTACATTCTCGATATTCCCTTGGGGCGATCGCTGATGTTTGCCATCGGCTCTCTTTCCAGTGGTACTCTGTTTGTTCTGAGTCTAAGCAGCGTCAGTGGCTAGACGAGATCAAGTCCACTTACTTGCTTGGGCCGTTGATAGTTTTGGTTGTTGGTCATTTGTCTTGAGAGCCACCAGCTTGAGCCACCGCCCCAACACTATTGGCTGATCCAATACTGATGGAACCGGGCTTGATATCAATAGGTTTAAAAATTTTGTATAGGGTGCAACAAATTTCCATTTTGGTTTTAAGCTGTTAGCTAAACCGCGAGAAGCCCCGCACTTTACCTTCATGGGGTAAGTGTCGTATGGAAAGCGCGGGGCAAGGGTCGGAAGGTAGCTTGCCAATGGGATATACTAGGGACAGTAGGGAAAACAAATTAAGAGCTAACCGCCACCTACTAGCTAAAAATAGAACGAGTTGTATTGTTCCGGCGCGGAGGGGCATCCCGTGTCGTTAATAAAGCTTACCGAGTAACCGAATCGTTGGATGGTGTTGGTAAGAAGCCCGCGCTGTACCGTGCTTGTCAGCGTCGGGAGTATGTCACGTAGTGAGCCACCATTGCTCACGGCCTACCGCTGACCGTTATTAATTATGGCTAGTACTTATTCTTTTGATATTGTTAGTGATTTTGATCGACAAGAGTTGGTCAATGCTGTGGATCAAACTATTCGTGAAATCAAAAGTCGTTACGACCTCAAAGATACTAAAACCACTGTTGAATTAGGAGAAGAATCTATCACCATCAATACTGATAGTGACTTTACCCTAGATGCTGTGCATACTGTTCTTCGTACCAAAGCGGCGAAACGGGAGCTTTCGCAAAAAATCTTCGAATATGGTAAAGTAGAAGCAGCTAGTGGTAATCGTGTTCGCCAAGAAATCACCCTAAAAAAAGGCATCAGCCAAGAATATAGTAAAAAAATCACCAAATTGATTCGAGATGAATTTAAAAAAGTGCAAGCCTCGATTCAAGGTGATTCAGTTAGAGTAACTAGCAAATCTAAGGATGACTTACAAAATATCATCCAGCGGTTGAAGCAAGAAGATTTGCCGATTGCTTTGCAATTTACTAACTATCGCTAAGAAGCTCTAGCTTGAGACCCGGTGGTGCGTTACGGGGCGGGCTGTCTCAAGTTTGGCCAACAGGCGGAACATCAGGGAGAGCCCGCCCCTAACGCACCCTACGCAGCTATGGCTTGATACTAGATATGACTTCCTTCGCTGCTGCTAATGTGCGGTCAATATCGTCCTCGGTGTGAGCTAGGGAAGTGAATCCTGCTTCAAATTGTGAGGGGGCTAGGTAGATCCCACGCTCTAACATGCCACGATGGAAAGCAGTGAATTTGGATGAATCAGAGGTTTTGGCATCATCGAAGTTGTGAACAGGAACACCAGTAAAGAACATGCCAAACATAGCGCTGATGTACCCACCAGTAGTTGCATGACCAGCATCTTTAGCAATTTGCAGCAGTCCCTCGGAAAGCTTTTTGGTAATAGTCTCTAGCTGTTCATAGGTACCCGGTTTCTTGAGTAACTCCAGGGTTTTAATGCCTGCTGTCATGGCTAGAGGATTCCCAGAGAGGGTTCCGGCCTGATACATTGGCCCAGCTGGTGCCACCATGGACATGATATCCTTTCGTCCGCCATAGGCTCCCACGGGCAAACCACCACCGATAATTTTCCCTAGGGTAGTCAGGTCAGGAGTGATGCCAAATTTCTCTTGAGCACCACCGTAGGCAATCCGGAAGCCAGTCATCACTTCATCAAACACCAGTAAAGCACCATGGTTTTGAGTTACTTCCCGCAAGCCTTCAAGAAAACCAGGCACAGGAGTGATGAAACCAGAATTCCCCACCACCGGTTCTAGGATGACCCCACCAATCTCATTGGGATATTGCTCAAATAAAGCTTTAACTTCCTCCAGGTTGTTATAGGTAGCGGTTAAAGTATTAGCAGTGGCAGACTTAGGAACACCAGGGGAATCCGGTAAACCTAGAGTAGCCACCCCAGAACCAGCTTGTACCAGCAGCATATCGGCGTGACCATGGTAGCAGCCGGAAAATTTGATAATTTTGTCCCGTCCTGTGAAGGCACGCATCAGTCGCAGCACTGCCATACAGGCTTCGGTGCCAGAATTGACAAACCGCACCATTTCAATACTAGGAACGGCGTCAATCACCATTTGTGCTAGCACGTTCTCTAGGGCAGAGGGAGCGCCAAAACTGGTACCCTTATCTAGAGCCTGGTGCAATGCCCCAATAACTTCCGGATGAGCATGACCGCAAATGGCTGGTCCCCAGGTACCTACATAGTCAATGTACTGGTTGCCATCTACATCCCAGATGTATGCTCCTTCAACTCGGTCAAATACAATCGGTTCTCCCCCTACTGATTTAAACGCTCTGACTGGGGAGCTGACTCCTCCTGGCATTAGGTTTTGGGCGGCGCTGAAAATTTCTTGTGATTTGGTGGTTTTAAACGAGGTAGTGCTAACCAAAATAGTCTCCTAATATTAATAGTGTACGGGTTAGTTGAAAATAAGGTAAAAAGCTCTCACCCCATTACCCCCCTTAAACAGGACAACAGGGAACTTCGGATCAGGTAACTTCGGCTTAGGGGCAATACTGGACAAGAGATTATTATCCTATGGAGACTGATCCGTTTTCACTTTGTAAAGAAAGAATCCAGATTTACTGATCAATATTTAGTGATCAATTGGATGTCAGGGGTGGTATCTTGTAGGGTGTATCTCATTAAAGCTGTTTGACCCGCTGGGTGTTTCAATCTGTTGCCCTAAAACTATGTCAGCATCTGAACCGACTTCCATTAGCCAAGCTATACCAGTTGACCAAATTCGCTACAACGATCAAGGACTAGTGCCAGCCATTGTCCAAGATTACCTAGATGGTACGATATTAATGATGGCTTGGATGAATCGGGAGTCATTGCAAAAAACCCTCGATACAGGAGAAACCTGGTTTTGGAGTCGCTCTCGTCAGGAATTGTGGCACAAGGGTGCTACATCTGGGCATTTACAAAGGATAAAATCCATCCGCTACGACTGTGACAGTGATGCTTTACTCGTGACGGCGGAACAAATTGGTGATATTGCCTGCCATCTCGGTGAGCGTAGCTGTTTCCATCGAGTGGAGGGTAAGAAAGTAGCCCCTCCAGCAGATACCTTGTCTCAGTTGTTTGAGATAATTTGCGATCGCCGTGACCATCCCGTAGAAGGATCCTATACCTGTAAGTTGTTTAAGGGTGGGGATAATAAGATTCTTAAAAAAATTGGGGAAGAAGCGGCAGAAGTGGTAATGGCTTGTAAGGATGATGACCCGGATGCGATCGCATCTGAAGTAGCGGACTTGCTCTATCACAGCCTAGTTGCTATGGCTTACCATCAGGTTGATGTACGGGATGTTTATCGCAAATTGCAACAGCGCCGTCGATAGTGTTGGTGATGGAGAAAAAGGTGATTGGTAATTGGAGCAGATTTTGATCATAGAAAGAAGCCAAAAGGCCAATCACCATGGACGCGATCGCGAACGCGATCGCGTCTGTTAGAGAGCATCGCTTTTTTTAACCAAATCCGGTAAACTGGCCCAGGTACTGTTAACTATAGATAACTACCTTGGCTTACGATAATATATGTAAATATCTCGCCGAAAACTACCCAGCTGATTTGGTCAGGTGGCTTCATGGTATTGAAGTTACTGAAATCTCGGTGCTCAAAACTGAGTTAAATACCGAACCGATTCACGCCGATTCCTTGACGCTGCTGCAAACCCCTAACCAAATCTTGCAATGGGAATTTCAAACCCTACCAGCTTCCAAGCCATCCCTACCATTGCGGATGCTCAAGTATTGGGTCAGACTCAGAGAAAAGTATAACTGTCCTGTTGAACAGGTCGTGATATTTCTGAAGTTCACCACCTCATCTAAAGTTTATACTAACCAGTTGCTGGAGAGTAACACCAATCATCGCTATCGAGTAATCAGGATGTGGGAGCAAGACCCTGAGCTATTTTTGGCAAATCCCGCCTTATTGCCCTTTGCCACTCTGGCATTCAGTGAGTCTCCTAAACGATTATTAGAACAAGTGGCGGCAGCAGTGGATAGGATTGAAGAACCACTAGCTTTTACTAACATCTCCGCTTGTACGCAGTTACTAGCCGGTTTGCGGTTCGACCAACGCTTGATAGGAGAATTATTTCCGGAGGACGTGATGCAAGAGTCTGTAATTTATCAGAAGATAATTCAAAAAGGACATAAACTTGGTTTACTCGAAGGAAAACGTGAAGGTTTACTCGAAGGAAAACGTGAAGGTTTACTCGAAGGAAAACTGGAAGGAAAACGGGAAGGAAGGCAAGAGGAAGGGTCCTCAATCATTATACGTCAACTGACCCGTCGCTTTGGGAGTGTTGACGACCAGCTACAACAGGGGATTAAAAAGCTTTCTGTTGCTCAATTGGAGGAGTTGAGCGAGGCGCTGTTGGATTTTGATACCGTCACCGATGTAGCTGTGTGGTTGGCATCCCATCAGCAATAAAGGGAAAGCCAAAAGCGCCAAAAGCCCAATCACCATGGATGCTTACGGGATGCTCTTTGAGAGCATCGCTTTTTTTAACCAAATCCGGTAAACTGGCCCAGGTACTGTTAACCATAGATCACTACCTTGGCTTACGATAATATATGTAAATATCTCGCCGAAAACTACCCAGCTGATTTGGTCAGGTGGCTTCATGGTATTGAAGTTACTGAAATCTCGGTGCTCAAAACTGAGTTAAATACCGAACCGATTCACGCCGATTCCTTGACGCTGCTGCAAACCCCTAACCAAATCTTGCAATGGGAATTTCAAACCCTACCAGCTTCCAAGCCATCCCTACCATTGCGGATGCTCAAGTATTGGGTCAGACTCAGAGAAAAGTATAACTGTCCTGTTGAACAGGTCGTGATATTTCTGAAGTTCACCACCTCATCTAAAGTTTATACTAACCAGTTGCTGGAGAGTAACAC
>NZ_JAAHIG010000222.1:9250-15129 GCF_010692305.1 Moorena sp. SIO4G3
TGCGGATGCTCAAGTATTGGGTCAGACTCAGAGAAAAGTATAACTGTCCTGTTGAACAGGTCGTGATATTTCTGAAGTTCACCACCTCATCTAAAGTTTATACTAACCAGTTGCTGGAGAGTAACACTAGCCATCGCTATCGAGTAATCAGGATGTGGGAGCAAGACCCTGACCCTTTTTTTTTGGCCAATCCTGCCTTATTGCCTTTTGCCACTTTAGCATTCAGTGAGTCTCCTAAACGATTATTAGAACAAGTGGCGGCAGCAGTGGATAGGATTGAAGAACCACTAGCTTTTACTAACATCTCCGCTTGTACGCAGTTACTAGCTGGCTTGCGGTTCGACAAAGGGTTGATAGGAGAATTATTTCCGGAGGAAGTGATGCAAGAGTCTGTAATTTATCAGAAGATCATTCAAAAAGGACATCAACTCGGTTTACTCGAAGGAAAACGCGAAGGTTTACTCGAAGGAAAACGCGAAGGTTTACTCGAAGGGAAACGGGAAGGAAAGCAAGAGGAAGGGTACTCAATCCTTAGACGTCTGATTAACCGTCGGTTTGGTAATGTTGAGGACCAGCTACTTGAGAGGATTAAAAAGCTTTCTATTGCTCAATTGGAGGAGTTGAGCGAGGCGTTGTTGGATTTTGAGACCGTCACCGATATAGCTGTGTGGTTGGCATCGCATCAGCAATAAACCGGATGCGCACACATCAAAGCTCAGTGCCATGCTCCCACACTTCCTACCCTTGTAAGTGTGGGTTTTAAGTGTGGGCTTCTCGCACCACCCAACCCTTGCTTGTCCCTATTCCCTATTCCCTAAAACACCATTTTTTTCCTGTTCCCTATTCCCTATTCCCTATTCCCAGATCCGCTGCTCCCTGCTCCCTGCTCCCTAAAAGAAAGTACCGCACCAAATTAAGAAATGGTAGAAATCCTATAAATTGGCTTTTGGCTTCCGATTGAACCCATTAACAATCCAGTTTAATAATTGATCCAGTTTAATAATTGAGGAAAAAAACGTTTAATAACCGAGATAATTTTTGCCATTCGATCAGGAAAAACCTGAGGTTTATTATCAATGATTGCTTGAATCGTTTGCCCCATGACCTTAGCCGGATCAGTTATTATAAAGTCCGGCAACCCCTGATTTTCTTTAGCAAGGGTTCCGTACTGTTCCGACTGGAGAATGGGAGTACGGCTGTAAAAGGGATAAACAGCTGTGACCTTGACGTTATAAATTTTAACTTCATTTAAAAGCCCTTCGCTGAATCCTCGCAAACCGAATTTACTAGCAGCATAATGAGCGATGCCAGCGGGTGCTATCCAGCCAGCAGCAGAGGAAATGTTAACGATGTGACCTTGGCGACGTTTAATCATATCAGCGGCAAATAAAGAACTTAATCGCATTGGTGCCAGCAGATTTACCTGCATCAGCCTTTCCCATTTTTCCCCAGGAACTTCGTCCATGCGACCAAAAAGCCCAATTCCAGCATTGTTGATCAAAATATCGATTTCTATTTCCAGGTCTTTAACCTGGCGATAAAGGGTTTCGCATCCGTCACGTTCAGAAAGATTAATCCCCATAAGGGCAAGTATATCCCCAGTTTTAACCTCCCGTTGAATAGCTTCGGCACGCTCTTTAAGAATAGTTTGATCAAGATCCGTGAGGATCAAACGGCTACCAGATTCTAATAATTGTCGAGTCAGTTCCTGACCGAATCCACCGGCGGCACCGGTTATCAGTACAACAGCTCCATGGAGATTGCTCATCTAATTGTTTTCAATTTTTGCTATCGGTTAAATTTTAGGAGATTGGAGTATTCCCCATAGTAAGAAAAACCAGGGTATATTAATGTTAGGTATCAGCGACGCATATTTTATTAATGGTGGCCACAACATTGGAGCTATAAAACGTAGAGAGCGTAGTGATACCGGACGTAACCCGTCTTTATCGATAATTCCATAGTGATCAGCCAGTTCTGCAACAACTCGAACACGGCCTGTAAAGCGCATTACAGTTGGGTCCGCAGCAAGGGCAGCAATAACGCGCCCTGTTAGTAAAGGAGTTTCCCAATTATAGCCTTGAGAGATCAGTCGGCTTTGCTGATTACCTGGTTTATCTTCTCCCATTTGCAAAGCCAAACTGGAAATATGTTCGGTACCAACTATGCCTGGCCAAATCGAAAGGGACGCCACATTATATGGCTTGAGTTCAACAGCCATATCAGCAGCAAGTCGATCGCAAGCTGCTTTACCCGCTCCATAGGCGGCACCAAAGATGTAAGACATGCCGCCCCAAGATGAGATGGTGCAAATCAGCCCCTGCTGACGCTGAATCATCAGTCGAGCTGCAAAAACACTGGCAATATAATGGCTGCGGAGACCGACATGATTGACAGCATCCCAAAAATTCTCAGCGCATTCCCAAAATGGTTTTTCGTATCCATCTTTCAATGCCTGCACTCCTGAAAACGCATTATTGACCAGCAGATCCAGTTGTCCCTTCTGCTCGTCTTGAATCCGTTCAAAGAGTAAGCGCACTTGTTCGTCGTCGCTATGATCTACCATTACCGGAATACAAATCCCACCAGCATCTTGCACAGCTAATTGGGTTTCCCGAAGACTACCGGAAACTCCCTGTGTAACATTGGAACTATCGAGACTACGACCGGTAATATATACCGTAGCACCGGCCTCGCCAAGGCCAATCGCAATTCCTTTACCAATACCACGGCTGGCACCCGTGACTAAGGTTACTTTGCCTTCAAGGCTCCCCATAATAGACCTCTCCAAAAACTTGAAAGTATCTCAGGCACTGCTTTTCAGCGCTCAAATTGACCAAGTCAATTTTACGTTGAATTAACGCGCTTAATAGGCTTAACCAGCTATTGATGTTAATTTATTACCAAAACTATGAGCATAAACAACCTCAATTGTTTCAGCACTTTCAGACGTTTTTGTTACTTGTAATACTAAGGCTCCTGTTCTCAATATTACCAAACCGCATATTGTCAAAATCACCCCAGAATATTTATTATAATTTAGGCGAAACCTTTCTCCCGCTATTTTAAAAATTTTTACCAACCTAATCACATGTTCTACAAATATTCTGTTTGAATATAATAGCTTGTTATATTTCTTTTGCTCTGAGGTTAACTCACCATTTCTTGGTTTTTTATGGGGAGTTCTTATTTGTTCTTCTCGAAGGTGCGCTTTCCGTTGGCGAATTAAATTCGCCACGGGTCGCACCTCTAGATAAGCTTTGTCACCACTCAGTCGTTGCTTATCATCAAATTTTTTTAAACTTTCCCGACAAATATTTATGTCACTTTTGGGGCCTGGTTTGCCGACCACTACATCCACAATATCTTCCCCTTTTGGCAACACAATAAATTGATTTTTAAATGTATGGTTTTTCTTCTTGCCAGAATAGAATAATTTTTGTTGATTATAGTCTGTTCGCGTAGCGTGGCCTACGGCCAAAGGTCTTTCTCTGACTTGTTCTGCGCTATCTACTATTAACTCATATTCAGTTAAGGCTTCTCGAATTATATCCTCGGATTCTTGGCACTTTTTTACTTGTTCTAACCTGGGGGGGCGACAAAAGAGGTTGTAAGCCTTACATGATGAAGAGTTGAGCAAATTATGATAAAAAAAGATAGGTCCGAATTTTTCAACCGAGCCTACCAATAATAATGCTACCCACAATTTACCAAAATCATCTGAAAAGTCAACTCACGACAGCTCACTATCTGGTATTGAGTTTGTTGGTTACAGTTTTGCAATCGGTCAAAAACGTCAGGCTCGAAACTCTAGCGGCATCAATACCATTC
Organism: Moorena sp. SIO4G3; assembly: GCF_010692305.1. Lineage (NCBI taxonomy): Bacteria > Bacillati > Cyanobacteriota > Cyanophyceae > Coleofasciculales > Coleofasciculaceae > Moorena > Moorena sp. SIO4G3. The sequence goes on from NZ_JAAHIG010000222.1 coordinate 13,082, forward strand.
CCAATTTTATTTGAAAGTCGTCGCAAAAAGCTGCAAAGATTTCTGGGACTCAAAGGGTTAGGTATTGAGCACATTTGGTGGCCGATTCTACAAAGTATACTGATTGAATCAATTGAGCCAGGCCAAGTGGTGCATATTGCGATTGACCGTACCAGTTGGAGTTGTATTAATATCCTGATTGTAAGTCTCATATGGGACAAAAGGGCTTGGCCAATATACTGGACTATTTTAGACAAAAAAGGGAGTAGTAATTATCAAGAACAAACCGAGGTATTGAGCAAAGCTTTATCTCAATTAAAGGATTATAAAACTATTGTTCTAGGAGACCGAGAATTTTGTGGAGTCAAACTGGGGCATTGGCTTTCACAACAAGCGGTAGACTTTTGTTTACGGCTCAAGAAGAGTACCTTTGTCGAGGCTGAGACTGACCAGTTAGTGGAACTAATGAACTTAGGATTAGTGCCTGGAATGAGTCTATTTATCAACGAAGTCAGAGTGACCAAACAAAAAGGATTTGGGACTTTCAATGTAGCCTGTAAATGGCAGCGCAAGTACCGAGGATTTGGCTCCGATGAAGCTTGGTTTATCCTGACAAGTTTAAGCACTTTGTCAAAAGCAATCGAAGCCTACCGGAAAAGATTTTCTTGCTTAAGAAATGTTCCGATATTTTAAGCTAGGGGGCTATAACTTGGAGGGATGTAAAGTGGAAGGCGAGCGATTAGCGATGCAGCGCGGTCTTGGGGGTTTCCCCCATGAGCGACTGCATCAAGACAATAAACTTAATTTTAGTGATGACAATTGCTTACACCAGTGCCACTATAAAAGGACGAACAATTAAGCGTAAAGGAATACAAAAGTACATCGGTCGTGTGAAAGAATTCAAGCGAACAGAGCGAAGACATAGTAGTTTTTACATTGGTTTGTATGCTCATAATTGGGTGAGTTTTTGGGGTGAATGTACAGAGATCGTGACTCATTTAATGAGACGTGGGTCCCAATAAACTCCCCAATTATAAAAAGGGTTTGAGGGCTATGTCCCTTATCCTGTCAGCTTCCTAGCCATTCATGTCGCCCCCCCAGGTTCTAACAAAGAAGTTGGTAGAGCTTCCCTGAAAAGAGATTGCCAGTAGTTAAAAGTAGAGTTTGCTTTAGATTCACTCACCTGGAACTGTAGTCCGAGAAGTTGAAAGTTTATGTGATGTCGTAAGTAAATTAGCAGGGTAAGCGCATCTCAAAACCTATTGACATAAAGGTTTTGAGGCATCATGATAATGAGATAAACAAGCAGCGATAATCGTCAACATATAGTTATTATCCATGGCAGCTCGATTCGATTTTTGACGATTACTACGCCGGAACGATTGCTCTAAATTCAATGCGTTAAGTGCAATTCGTCGCAGCAATGATAAGTTTTGTGGAGCATGGCCAGTACGAACACGGCAAGCATCTTCATGAAAAGTGACTTCTATTGTCCAATGCAACCCATTTTCTACACCCCAGTGGAGACGGATAGCTTTCCCGCTCTTTACGAGCATCACAATCCAAACTCGTTAAGTAAAACTGAACTTCGCGTGTAGTTTTGTTCCACAGATGACGTACTCTTATCACCATGACAATACACTTAAGTCCGACCCAATCATCGTAGGTTTGCTAGAGGTGATATTTCAGATATTGGAACACACCACACTTGCCTTGTTTCAGTCCTATGATGACCTTGTCTTGATGCAGTCGCTCATGGGGGAAACCCCCAAGACCGCGCTGCATCGCTTTTCTATCCGTTTATCATAACTATGAGTAATCCCTTTAAATCCCTGTTCTAGGTTTTTATAAAACCAATCTTTTACTTGTTTATGAGGGTGCATCTCAGTTTTGCAATTAGGCAAAAATTCGGGAGAAAATTCCCGCGCCCCCGCCCCACACTCCCCGCGCCCCCGCCCCACACTCCCCGCGCCCCCGCCCCACACTCCCCGCGCCCCCGCCCCACACTTGCGATCTTTTTTACAAATATGAGATGCACCCGTTTATGAAGGGTAGGATGGTTGGCTTTA
>NZ_JAAHIG010000223.1:0-15063 GCF_010692305.1 Moorena sp. SIO4G3
TGATATAATTCTGGTAGCATTTTCAATTGATAGGTCGTATTGACAATTTCTGACCTATCTTTTTTTTACCATAATTCGCTCAATTTAAGATATATCAAGGGTTACAGGGCGCTTGTCGCCCCCCCAGCAATTGTCTACTTTGTCGGCCTCCCAGGGTTTTTTGGCTTTTTCTGCCTTTGTTCCCCAGTATTTCCTGTTTACCCAGGTTTTTGATTTATTTGGGTGTCTCCTGTATCCCCATCTTTGAAGCTTGTTCCAAAGCAGATAGTCGATTTTTGAGAATGTTTCCTTACTACATACAGATTTGTTGTAGTTGCACCATCCTCTTACAATAGGTGTTAGTTGGCTAATCAGAGCCTTCTGGGGGGCAGCTCTATGTCTGTATATAACTTCTGTGAGTTGCCCATAATGCTTTTGAATTGCTTTTTCCGATGGTTTGATGATGGTTTTAAAACCTTGCTTTGAGTGTGTTTTACCTACCTTGTATTGACGGATATTGAATCCGATAAAGTCAAAACCTTCAAAAGTATGGGTAATTTTAGTTTGGCTTGGTTTTAATTCCAAACCCATGTCATTCAACCATTTATTAATGATTCTAAGACATTCTTCTACTACGGTTTGGTCTTTGTGTATGATGACAAAATCATCAGCATAGCGAATTAGACTTAATGCTCTTCTATTTTTGGATTTTTCTCCTTTCATAGAGATAGCATGTTGTTTAATTCGTTCTTCCATTCCGTGGAGGGCTATATTTGCGCTTGAGGGGGGATATTATACCACCTTGGGGGGTACCCTCGTTTGTAGGTGAGAATGTTCCATTATCCATTACACCGGCTTTTAACCAAGATTTGATTAGTCGCCGAATGGATGGATAAGTGTTTAATTTTTGAAGAAGAGCATCATGGTTGATTTTATCGAAGCATTTGGCAATGTCGGCATCAAGTATCCATTTGGGTTTTTTACTGATGCTGTTGAATATTGCTTGAATTGCGTCGTGACATGAGCGTCCTGGTCTGAATCCATATGAATTAGGTTCAAATTTTGCTTCCCATTCAGGTTCGAGTGCCTGTTTGACAAGTGTTTGTAGGGCGCGGTCATATATTGTAGGGATACCTAGAGGTCGTTTTTCCGTCCGTCCGGGTTTGGGTATCCAGACCCTTCTAGTTGGTTGAGCCTTCTTAGATACCTTCAGGCTGGCTACTAAGGCGAGGCGTTGCTTATTGGTTAAAGCTTTTACCCCGTCTATTCCGGCAGTCTTTTTACCTTTGTTTTCTTGGGTAACCCTTCTGACCGCTATCATTTTGGCTGACCTTGAAGTTACCGTAAGAGAGTGGAGCCTTTATAGCGACAGGTTATGGGTAATAGTTTTAAGTTATATGAAATAAGGCTCCACTCTCTAAGGTTTCGTCCCAGGATTTCATCAGAGTCTTTTGAAGCTTCCTTACCACGCAAACGTCACCACGTTGGGAGGCTCGATATATTCGTTTTTGCAACTTAAATATGGTCATTTCTAGCTTGCGCCAGTTGACCCTATTCCATTCTGACTGTGGGGCAAACCCCCGAGTTTTAGACTTGTTCATTGCTACTTACAGCTACATCATTTCCTATAACGTGAATCCGTCAGCATATCCTGGGAATTACTCCAGACATTAGCTTTTGATTCAATCTTGCCTCTATAGGACTTGCGGCTAACTACCTACTCAGAATCTTCGACCTTTCATCAGAGTACCTATAAAGGTTACTTCGTTCCTGATAACCATTCTGTGGACTTTTAGGGTGGTATTATTCACCGGGAGCTTTGTGGGAAATCATTACTGACTGGCAAACCAGTAATACCTATCTCCAATGACTATTTGTCTGTAACGTGTCAGCCGTTTCGCTACTTAGTGATGACGATGATTAAACATACCTTTCTCTCGTACCCATGAGTCCTTTGCCTGTTACTAACACCACTTTTGGCTAGTAGTGCTTCACTGTTCGACCCTTGCATCAATCCACAGGTTTGTTAGTTCTGTGAATCAGGGTAGGGCTGTCACTCGGATTTCGCGAGGGTCAGAAATTACCGAAAGAATAGTGCAGCCTTTATGGTCAGCAGGTTAGGCATCATAGGAGTAAGGTTTTGTACTAAGGCTGCACTATTCTAAGGTTTTGTCTCCGGGATGGATTTTCACCATCATGGTTATCAAGTTGTCATGGTTCGTAAACCAAGCAGCTAATCCCCCAAGTCTTTATCGGACATGGTTTCTAGCTAACGAATCGCACTGCCAGCTTCACTCTGAAAGGTTGCCGCCTTCCTATTAAACTAAGCCAGTGAGTCACCTCACTGACTCGTCTTCAGAACCGTACGTGATAGTTTCCCGTCATACGGCTCCTCATGATAGGAATCTCCTTGTCATTGGGTACCTCTCAGAAGGGGTTGTTATCTAGTTCTTGAGAATCCGTAGTGGGTTCTTGTTTCCTAGTTACCCTGGTTCTGTGTTTTTCATCGTGACAATGTAGGTGAAGTAGCTCAAAGTTTTTGAGTTGGTCGTTTCCACCTTGGGCGCGTGGTATTATATGGTGTATTTCCATTAAATCTCCATCCTTGAAGGTGAGGCCACAGTGATTACACTTCCCTTTTTGTCTTTTTAAAAGTTTACCTTTTATACTTGACATTTCTGGGTGATTTTGTAATCTGTTGCTCCAGTAGGGTAAATCTCCGTCGTATATACTTCTGGTGTTTTGTACTTTTACATGTCTGACAATTTTTGTTTTGGCATGTTTTGGGAGATGGTTATCCTCTCCTGTCATAAAAACCCAGTTGTCTATCTTTGGAGCTTCCCAGGGTCTTAGTGGTTTTTCAACTTTGGTTCCCCAGTATTTTTTATTTACCCATGATTTTGATTTTCTTGGATGTCTCCTATATCCCCACCTTCTGAGTTTGTGCCAGAGCAAGTTGTCTAAGTCTGAAAAAGCTTCCTTACTGACTTGACTTTTATTGTAGTTGCACCATCCGGTTATGACGGGTTTAAGCTTGCTGATCAGAGCTTCCTGAGGAGCTGCCTTGAACCTGTCTATAATTTCGGCTAGATTTTTGGTGTGCTCTTTTACTCGTTCTTTCGATGGTTTGATGAGGGTTTTAAAACCTTGCTTTGATTGATGTACCCCACATTTGTAATGCCGTACGTTGAATCCGAGGAAGTTAAATCCCTCTAGAGTGTGGGCTATTCTAGTCTTGCTTGGTTTTAGTTCCAGGCCGATGTCCTCTAACCATTCATTAATTCTCTTTTGGCATTCTTCTACCACTTCTTTGGAATTGTGCAAAATGACAAAGTCATCTGCATATCGAATAAGGCTTATCGCTTTCATTCTTTGAGTGCTTCTGCCGTAAGTCTTGGCTGGCAAGCCTCGGGCGTAATTTTTCACTACTTCTTCCATTCCGTGGAGGGCTATATTCGCCAAGAGTGGGGATATTATTCCACCCTGGGGAGTCCCCTCATTTGTAGGTAAGAATGTTCCCTCGTCCATTACTCCTGCTTTTAACCAACCATTGATTAATCGCTTCATGGATGGATAGGTATTTAGTTTGTTGAGAAGTTTATTGTGGTTGATTTTGTCGAAGCATTTTGATATATCGGCGTCTAGTACCCATTTAGGTTTTTGGCTGATATTTGTATGTATTGCTACGATTGCATCTTGGCATGACCTTCCTGGTCTGAACCCGTATGAGTTTGGCTCAAATTTTGCCTCCCATTCGGGTTCCAGTGCTTGTTTTGTTAGGGCTTGAAGTACTCGGTCGTAAATAGTGGGTATCCCTAGAGGGCGCTTTTCTTTGCGACCTGGCTTTTCAATCCATTTGCGACGGGTAGGTTGAGGTCTTTTGTATATTTTAAGGCTGGCTACTAAGGCGAGTCTTTGTTTACCGTTTAGGTATTTTTTCCCGTCTATTCCGGCAGTCTTTTTGCCTTTATTCTGTTGTGTTACCTTCCGTACCGCCAGCATTTTTGCTGACCAGGATTTCATCAGAGTTTTTTGGAGTTTTCTTACCACGCGGACATTACCACGGCTCGAGGCTCGATATATCCGTTTTTGCAGCTTAAATACGACTCGTTCTAGCTTTCGCCAATCGATTCGATTCCATTCCGACTGTGGGGCGAACCCCCGAGCTTTAGACTTTTTCACTGTTACTCATAGCTATATCTTTTCCTGATCACGTGAATCTGTCTGCTTATCCTGAGTATTAATTCAGGCGTTTGCTTCTGATTCCATCTTTCCTTCATAGGTCATGCGGCTAACTACCTACTCAGAAATCGACCTTTCTGAGAGAGCCTATGAGGTTACTTCGTTCCTGATAACCATTCTGTGAACTTTTAGGGTGATACTATTCGCCGGGAGTTTTAGGGAAATCTTTATAGGTACACCGGAGCCTATAAACCTGTGTTACTCCTTTATCTGTTTGAATGCAGCATTTCAGCCTTATTTTGCTGCGTCCTGGTAACGACGACTCAAATGTATCTTTCTCTCGTACCCATGAGTTCTCTGCCTGTTACTAGCACTACTTTAGGCTGGTAGTGTTTCACTGTTCGACCCCGCTTTACCCGCTTGGCTTGTTACGACCTAATGAGTAGGGGTAGGGCTGTCACTCGGATTTCACGAGGGGTGGTCTTTCACCACCATGGTTATCAAGTTATCAAGGTTTTATTTTTACCTTGTGGCTATTCCCCGAACCCTTTATAGGGTAAGGTTTCTAGCCAACGAATCGCACCGGTGTGGCCAGGTAGGGAGTCACCTGTCTCCTCAGGGGCAGGGCTTTCACCTGCATCCTTAGAACAGTTAGGATTTTGAGGTTTTTGACCTCGCGAATCCCCTTACTCATACCTCTAGGTTTTCCCTAGACTCTTAGTAAGAACGAGCCGCACTATCGGTGTGGGAGTGTCAAAGCTCCCCTACCCAACTTGGCTAGATTAAGACCTAGCTGTGTGGCTACTTTCTTAGCAATATTACCTGCCCCATTGCAGTCAGCATTTACTAGGTGTCCTCTAGAAGACCTATACAAACCACGTTTCACTCTTTTGCCCGACGGTGTCCATCCATTGGGTTTTTCACCATATTTTGGGAGGCTGTCGTCGTCAAGGTAAGACGCTTTACTGGTGTACGCTTCTTCGGTAATTGTTAGCTTTATTCCATATTCGCAGGCTAGTTGTTCAAGTCTATTTATTAGTCGTTTAGTTGGAATAGCAACAAAATTTTGATTTCCACGTCTTCCCATCCTGGCAGAATCTTTTTGTCGCTCGTTCCAACCAATAATTAGATTTCCAATTCGATCGTTCAAGCACCTATTGATAATGAAACGAGCGGCTTTATTTATTCCGTCTCTCATTTGATTGTTGCGCTTTCTTTGAACTCGTTCGCGTAGCGTCGCCTTCGGCGAATCAAGATTGGAATCCCAATAAAAATCAGGCTTGCCTTCTTTGTATTTAGCGACAAATCTGGAGTAACCTTGATTCATTGATTTAAGTTTTCGACCATCAAGAATCAAACTTTTCCCATGGGTCGAAACTCCGGTTAGCCAATTATCTCCACCATGATCGAAGCTCCAAGCCTGTGAATAATCAAGATTGGGGTTGTTTTCGACTGGTTGCTTCCCGTCGTCGATTACCCAATCAATCCATAATTCTCCCAGATACGGGCGAATTGTCACCTCTTTGACCCACTCTGGATCTATAAAACCTGGAGCCTCTAGTACAATTTCTGTTAGTAGTTCTGGTTTACTCTCTTTGCTAACAGAGGGATAAAATAAACCTTTTTTATAGGTAAGAGCTTGTCTTGGAAAAGTTACAGCCGCCTTGCCTCCTTTCTTTCGGTACTTAGGAAGTCTCGGCCTATTTACCTGACCTCTGTAATAAAGACTAACTAATTGGTTGTACCCTGTAATCGACTCAGCGACAGACTTAAGAGTTTGCTGCGCTGATTGAGCTGCCATCGCTTTGTAATGAGGATTATCTTTTAATTCTTTACAAAGCTCTGCATATTTGACATTACACTTATAGGTCTTCCACCCGTAACATAATACATCTTCCTTCCAGTAAGTAATAAAGGATTCCTGTTGCTGTTCTAGCCAATTGTAATGCTTTTGTCTGGAATAATAGGTGGCACAATTCCACAAACTATTCGCATTTTCACACTGAAATAACCAAAAGGCTTTTTCTTCATCAGCAAATGTTGTTTTTACAGGAATTGTTCTATACATTGATAACCTCGACCTCTTTTGCTACAATACTATTAGTCTGCTCGAATATTCTAAAAATGTCAACTATGAATCAGACAAAATCTCAAAAAAGGATGAGAGGGATTCCAGTCCATTATAATGAGTTAAAAAAGACACACGGCATCATGCTTACGGATACCGTGTGGAAATGGTTACAACTTTCAGCTAAAGAATCAGGAACTAGTGTTGGGGAATTTATAGAGCGTTGGGTTAGAAGGCAGATTGAGGACACGACTGAATAAATTCAGTCTCTCTGTTTCATCCCCCGGCTAAAAGCGCAGGGGCTCTCACATTTCAGGAAGTTTTGGTAGTTGTCAAAACCTTCAATGGTGCTGTCGGGTCCGTAGGGATGTTGCCAATTAGCACCAACAACCCAATCCCACCAGCTTAAATAACCTACTTGTTGAATACCCGGTGCAGGGGGCTGAAACACCAGGGAACCGGGCTGTCGTTGCGCTTCGGTTAAGCCAGGGAATTGGTCTTTGGCCAGGGGACGTTCGGCAACGGTGAGGTAGCCTGTAGCTTGGACAAATGCTTGATATTCGGCGTTGGTAACTTCGTGGCGATCGATGCAAAAACTCTCTACCGTGACATCCTTAGCAGAGGCTTCAGAGGGATAGTAAGTATCGGAACCGATCGTAAAGGTTCCCCCAGGGATCAACACCATACCTTCAGGACAGGGAGAATCGGCAAAAGCAAAAGGTGACGAAGTCAAGACGGTTGGGAAGAGGAAGAGGAGGGAGACTGCCAGGAAAATCCCAACAAGATGACGAGTTAAATTCTTCTGAAGCAAAGAGAAAAACATGGATATTCAAGAACAGTAATCTCAGAGGGCGATCGGGGCGATCGCAGAGCGGTTGAACCGTTTCGTTTTGGTTCGGGCGATGAGATGAATAAGGGTGGGCAATGCCCACCCTGTAACTACAATTCCTTGACTATTAACATTCTTCTACTCGAAGGAAGGCGAGGGTAAAGGGAAAAAGTGACGTGCCTCTGGATTTTCAAGCTCCACTTTCACCGTTTTAATCTTACCAGTGAAGGGGAAGGGCGGGTTATCGGCATAATCCAGCGAAACAGGAGAACCCAAATCCGTCCCCACATCAAAGGTCTCGCTGGCGGTAAAAGCAGACGGCACCGTGCGCTTAACCCACGTCTTGGCAACCTTCTCTCCATCTACCTTAATCGTTACCTTGGCTCGGGCTAAGGGCTTTGGAATCGGGAAGGTGGTTTTTACTTCAATGGTGTGGTTACCATCTTCGATCGGTGCTGCGGATTCAGCCGTATAGCGATCCAATAACATCATATTGTACTCGTACTTTAGCTTTCCATCCTTCATAAACAAGGTCAAGCCGCCACTCGAACCGCCGAGGGCATAGAGAACCCCAGAATCGTTGCCATTGAGATCGACATCGATCGTCACCGTATTGCTTTCGCGACCCAGACCGGGTGCCGTAAATTCCGGCATCCTGGTGGTACTGGTATCAAACGTCCAACTCTTGTAAGGATTCTCTAGCCGATCTTCGGGATGGATGCTAGTCCAGAGACCGCCACCAATGGGAAAGACCTTATTTTCTTCTGCTTCTTGCAAGAACAATTGCTTCATCATCTCCAGAATCTCTGGCTTTTGGTCTGCGAGATCGTTCTGCTGCGTGAAGTCCGTTGTCAGGTCATATAATTCCCACACATCGTCGCGAGAATCCCAATCTTCTAAATCTTTGCTGGAGGTAGTCTCCCAAGGAATCAGAGGACCAAACGTGCAGGCATACCAGCCATCGAAATAGATGCCCCGACTGCCGTTATTCTCAAAATACTGAATTTTCTTCTGGCCGGGAGCATCCGGCTTGTTGAAGGTGTAGGCCATACTGACCCCATCGATCGGATCTTGAACAACGCCATAGAACTCTTCTGGTGGGGTAATGCCCAAGATCTCGTAAATGGTGGGGGCAATGTCGTTGACATGATGGAACTGGGCACGGGGGGTGGAATCGGCAGTAATTTTTCCATATTTGCTGCCAGCATACCCAGAAATCACCAGGGGATTACGGGTTCCACCAAAGTGGGAGGCAATCATCTTGGTATAGCGGAACGGTGCATCGCCAGCCCAAGCCCAAGCGGCATTGTACATATTGTCCGTTTTTGCCGTTCCCAAAGCAGAGAGACCCGAGGGGTCTTCTTCGGTGCCAAATTGCTCGCTGAGGGCTTGGAGTTGTTCTTCTACGGTATTGGGAATTTGGTTCTGAGCCAACAGTTCGCTGATGCTGCCATCTCGGCCGTCGGCACTGGCACCATTGTCGCCCCAAACGTAAAAGATCAGGGTTTCGTCTAGAAGGTCTTCGGCCTCGAGTTCGTCAACGATCTTGCCCGCTTGGGTATCTACATCCTCGACAAAGGCAGCGTAAAGTTCCATCAAGCGGATTTGGAAATCCCTTTCTTCGTCGGGAATTTCAGTCCAAGCCTTCATCTCTTCCGGTCGAGGGGTATCGACGGCATCGGCTGCTAGAGGAAGCCACGGTAAACCTTTCTGATTCTCGAATGTGCGGGCGCGCAAGGCATCCCAGCCATCGTCAAACCGACCCTTATATTTATCGGCTAACTCGCCGAAAATATGATGGGGACCGTGGGCGGCACCGGGAGCCCAGTAGATAAAGAACGGCTTGTCGGGAGTATACGCTTTGCGCTGGCGCAGCCAAGTAATCGTTTGATTTGCCATATCTTCACTTAAATGGTATGGACTTCCATCCGGAAACTCGTGGGGAGGTTCGATCGCGGTGGTGTTTTCAAACAGGCGTGGCTCGTATTGGGAGGTTTCTCCAGCGTTAAAGCCGTAGAAATAGTCAAAGCCGTGTCCGGTGGGCCAGCGATCGAACGGTCCCATTGCGGTGGTTTCATTGGCGAGGGTGTTATGCCATTTCCCAAAGGCTGCGGTTTTGTAACCATATTCCCGCAACACTTCTGGCAGTGTGGCTGTAGTCTTGGGAATGCTGCCCATATAACCATCCCAGTCTAGGGCCCGTTGGGTGGTGGTGCCGGAGTGTACGTTATGTTGATCGCGTCCGGTCAACAGGGAGGCACGGGTCGGAGAACAGAGCGCGGTGGTGTGAAAGGTGTTGTAGGCAATTCCTTCATCCCAAAGCCGTTGAATGGTGGGGGCATGAATTTCCCCCCCAAAGGCTTCAGCTTGCCCGAAGCCCACATCATCCAGGAGGATAATCAGAATATTGGGGGCATCGGCGGGTAGATAGTTCGGTTCTTCCCGTCGAATCATTTCAGATTCTTGTAAGGTCTCATTGGCCGTACTCGCGGAAGGTACGGGAGGGAAGGGAAGTTCTTTGCCATCAGCAGTTTGTGCCAAGACAGGGGGAGTAATACTTCCGAATAGGAGAGAGGTGGCGATCGCAAACATCGCGATCCCTCTCCATATTCGGTTTAAAAAATCCTTGAAAAACATGGGTAAAACCTAGTGAAAAGGGTGAACAAAATCTCCATCTTAGGGGGGCATCCCAAAACGCGATCGAGCCAATTTTGGGATGAGTGGGTGGAGTCAATTACTTCTACATTAGACCTCTTGCATAAATGCAAAAATGGATCCAAAAATGGAACCGAAAGTATTGGTCTTATGTAGCCAAAATCGACTTTTGCAAGAGGTCTATTTTTTGGCTATTCGGAAATTGACTTTGCCGACATTCCCTAGCTTAGGGGTAAGCTATCTCTGTGGATAATCAAAAATTCCAAGTTTCTCAGCTATAAAATATAATTAACTAATTTGCAACCAATTATAATTAAAACTTATAGTTGGTTGCAGGGTAAGGGCAAGAATCAATAAGCTGTGGCTTATTGAGAAAAAACCTAGGTCATTCTCCTCAGGGGGTGACAAGCTAATTGAAAATCTTACAGGGGTTAGGTTTTAGGGGTTAGGTGTTAGGGAAGATTGTCAAGCGGGATGGATTGATTCAAACTATCATTGACGAAGTCTTGTGAAAATTGCTTCAATTGTTGGCAAATACAAATGACTCATCCCGCTCATTTTACCCAAAACCTAACACCTAAAACCTAACACCTATCTAGGTTTGAGCTTTGTTGTCACCCCGTGAGGGCTAGGACTTATTACAAGGGAACTTTTTGTCAAACTTCTTAGGAGTCATATATTCACCAACCGGGAAATACTCGCCCATGACCTTTTTTTCTTTACCTGGTTTCTTGGCTTTGTGGGGTGCGTATTCAAAGTCATTGAGGGGCATTTGCCAGCGATTGCGCAACTCGCCCAGGTACACGTCGCCGAACCCGTCACCAGCGGGTGGAAACTCTAACCAGGCATAACCACATTCATAAGTTGCATTCTCTGGACGGTAGGATGGCCGACTCACAACTATGGTGTAATAACCGTTTTCATCCACTGGGATCTCTTCGTCAAAGACGCTATCGATAACTCGCGCCCGAGACAAAGGCTCGTCTGTAGTCCAGGAAAAGTAGCGCATTTCAGCATCCGACGTGTCAAAGGTTTTATTGGTGCCAAAATAGGTCTTGGGAGTCTTGGGTTTTTTGCCCCGCAAGACCAGGACTTCGCCAAAATTGCGATCCATCCAAGTCGTGAGATAAACAGTTGTGGAATTACCAAACCCACCTGAACCAACATTAGGATCTACAGGGGAAGGACACAGATGTGCGTTGTCAGGGCCTTGCTCAAAGTTGGCACAGAAATTATAATTCGCAGTCCACTCCCGGATGATGTAGGGAGGATTCTGGGCAGGCCAGGTAACGGGTCGGTCTTGATTATACCACTCTGTGCGATCGCGCTCCCTCCGATAAGCCACTGGATCGAATGCTGGAGATGGATAAACACTACTCATATCCCCAGTGAACGGAGAGTATTTGGGGTCGCAGAGTGTATCACCCTTAATTTTGGTACCATCTGGCATGATAATCTTGGCCTCTGGTAAAGTCGTGCCGCCAAATAGGTTTGTTCCTTTATCCCCGACATAGATTCGCATCACCACAATATACCCGATGCCAGGAAACTCTTGCTCTCCAAGATACAAGGTATTTTCCTCACGGTCTTCTTCGTTATCAGGGAGTGCTTTAGGAACCCATTTCAGAGTGTAGGAACGGTCTTTGGCTGTACGTTTGGCATCCTCTTGAAATGGATTAATTGACCCTTTGTCGGGTTTAATCTGATAATCGACGATCTGATGATCTCCGCTGACTAAAGTAGCTGAGTCTGGATCATAAAAGTAGGCGCTAAATGTCATCGAACGAGCATGAGGAAACTCCCCAGTGATCTTGACATAACCCTTATCATTACCCTTTTCTTTAGAGTTATCAGCAGGTAGGGAAAACAGGGCGACTGGATAGGTGGTTTGCTGATCTGGATAGAAGGCGTTGTGGTATGGGTCAGCACCAACAGTCATCTTCCAGAAACAGTTTTCTATAGGAACGGGGGGGCGAACCTCCCGACCGACATTGGCCGGATCGCCATTGCGATCAAACGAATTTTCCGTTACTTCAGCAAGAACAGGACTTGTGGGTAATATGATATTTCCAAGGAGGAGAGAGGTAGCGATCGCCACTACTACCATCACTCTCCAAATTCGATTCAAAATCATCGTTAAAACCTTATAAACAGCAGTAATGTTTGGGGAAATTGTTGTTTAGCCCTTCACAAAGCTAGTTTTCCGGCGTTGCTAATTCTGGGTATGGTTTCGCCCCCCTAACCCCCCAATTCTGGGGGGAATAAGACGTTCAAAGTCCCTTCCGGTGCGCTTTCCAATGGGCGAGTAAATCGCCCTTGGGTCGCACCGCAAAGTTGGGGGATTTAGGGGGCTTTAACATGCACCAGATGATTGCGCATTCATTCCTTAATTCAGCAACGCCAGTTTTCCTGGCTTTACAAGGCCATAATCCCATCAGGGTGGGTCAAGCCCACTCTGTTGTGCTATGGGGTAAGTCAAAGACCTCACGGTGCCCTTGACCCGTAATTAAATTCGTCACGGGTCTTACCCCAAGTCAACTTTAGTAGTAAACTATCTCTGTGAATAATCAAAAATTCCAACTTTCTCAGCTATAAGAATTAAATAACTAAGTTTCAAATTGTATTAGTTTTGCTTATACTTGGTTGGATTATTTTTTTGACAGAGTGGTGCTCAAATGAGTTTGTTAATTGATGCCAACAAAAGTAAAACTACCCAAGCTGAGGATGATCCTGGGACAGGCAATCAGAAGATTGTCTCCAAATCCTTTACAGATGTGGATTATTTCAAAGAGTTCTTTGAGTATCAAAATAAGGAAATAATACAACTCAGTCCCGGTCCTCTTCAAGCTGAGTTTTTGTCCGTTCAGATTGGTAACTTATTTTTTGTATATAATCAGGCGAACCAAGGGATTAAATTTTCGGGTGAGGGGACAAAGGGATACATATGTTTTGCGATACTTTTGTCTGAGAATGAAAAGGAATATTACTCCTTCCGTCACCCTGTCGAGCCTCAAAGGACTATTTTTGGTTTCAATAACAAGGAAGCACACGAAATATTTCCTCAAGGTGCAACGTTGATAAACATTATAATCCCTGTTAAAACGTTTGATGCTTATGCAGACCAACTACAACGCCACGATCTAGACGATAATTTCCGGAGTAAAAATCATGTGAATTTGCTACCAACGAGGATGAACGAAATTAAAGATTACCTGAAACAACTTGTTTGGTTAGCAGTACACAAACCTACTTGGTTACAAAACCCTCACATTGAAAAACTCGTTGCTGATGATTTCCTTCCTTTGTTGATTAGTAATATTCCCATTAAGTTAAATTCCAAGTGTTTTGTCAAACCTTCCCGAAGAGCAAAGTTGATTGCCCAAGCTGAAAAAGAAATGTTAGCACACTTGGAAAAACCTCTGACCTTAAAACAGCTAGCTCAAAATTTAGGGTCTAGCAGTTCTGCCTTATCTTATGGTTTTCAGGACTTATTTGGCTTGAGTCCCATGCGCTATCTCAAGGTACGACGACTCAACGCAGTGCGAGAACGCTTGAAAGCAAGCGAACCAGAACGTTGTACCATAGCCATTCTTGCTAGTGAATTTGGGTTCTACAGTCCTTGTCATTTTACTAAAGATTACAAAGCTATGTTTGGGGAGTTACCTTCAGATACATTGCGAAACACTGCAAACTAAGCCTTGACTATCGAGGGATAAATATCTCTGGAAGTTATAGCAATTATACGACTTCTGAGGTACAAATTTATGGGTTTTAGGGAGCAGGGAGCAGGGAGCAGGGAGCAGGGAGCAGGGAATCGGGAATCGGGAATCGGGAATCGGGAATCGGGAATCGGGAATAGTTCTGTAGGGTGCGTTAGGGATGGACTAGCCCTGATTTTCGCATTAGCCAGTATTGGAACAGTCCATCCCGTAACGCACCACCACGTTAAACAGCATGCATTGAGATGCACCCAATTTTGTGTTTGGGCTAGAATTAAGGGTCTTGCCAATTTATGGTGATTGGAACAAATCAGGGTAATTGCATTTTTTTACTATAAATTGTACTTTACAAAAAGCGCGATATGTCAACTAATCCTTTTTGCCATTGCATCTGTCTCAGGTAAGCATTCAGCTATCAGCCGTCAGCCGTCAGCTTATTTTATTCAAAAGCACCATTAGTAACGTACGCTATGGGCATAAACTGTTCCCATAGCGTAGCCACAGACCTTTAGCACCGATTGCGCTACTTGAGGTGATGCGCGAACAGTAGCGCATTAGCTGATAGCTGATAGCTGACGGCTGAATGCTTACATTGATACTGCCTATGGAGCAGTCCTGAATCAGCCCCACCCTAACATTAACCTTGACCAAAAATTTTGGTCGCAAGCCCCGTCCTTATAGGACGGCTTTCTATACATATAATTTCTGGGAACTTTTGGATTAGATTGTCGTCTATAATAGTAAGCAAAGTAAAACCCCAAGGAGGTGATTATAGGTGTTGGTAATGGAGTTCAAGGCTATTCTGAAAGAGCCCCAAAAAGTAGCAGTCAATGAAGCTATAAGGACAGCTAGGTTTGTCCGGAACAAGGTGCTGCGTTTTTGGATGGACAATCGCGGAATAGGCAAAAAGGAACTATACCGTTACAACACCCAGTTAAGGGATGAATTTAAATTTGTTAAAGACCTTAATAGTCATGCCTGTCAAGCCTCGATCGAGAATGTAGAAAGGGCTATAAAAAGGTTCTTCGATAATTGCCAGAAAAAAGTCCCTGGCAAAAAAGGATATCCCAAATTTAAAAAACATTCCCGGTCTGTCGAATACAAGCAATCTGGGTGGAAGTTATCGCCAGACAAGAAGTCTATCAAATTCACAGACAAAAAGGGTATAGGGAAGGTTAAACTCAAAGGAACCTGGGACTTGTGGCGTTTCGACCAGAAACTGATCAAGCGGGTTCGCATTGTAAAAAGAGATGATGGCTATTACGTTCAGTTTTGCGTAAAACTAGACAACTCAGAACAGTTAGAAGCTACGGGTTTCACTGTTGGATTGGATGTTGGATTGAAAGAGTTTTACACCGACTCTGATGGATACTCAGAACCTAACCCCAGATTCTATCGCAAAGGGGAAAAGCGATTAAAGTTTTACCAACGTAGAGTTTCCCGAAAAAAGAAAGGCTCAGCTAACCGAAAGAAGGCTATTAATAGGCTAGGTAGGACACACCTTAAAATAAGTAGGCAGCGTGAAGAACATGCGAGTGCGATTCGTTGGTTAGAAACCGGTAACGGGGGATTAACCACAAGGACATACCTTGATAACTTGAATTCCATGTTGGTGAAAAACCAACCCTCAA
>NZ_JAAHIG010000224.1:0-15060 GCF_010692305.1 Moorena sp. SIO4G3
TGACTCTACATCAAAGAGAATTAATGCGCAAATAAAAGAAGAGTTGATTGAACGTTTAGCTAATTTTTTGGGTAGTTCAACAGATATATTACAAGCATTAGTGGAGGATACTATCTATGCGATAATTCCTGACAAAACTGAAGATCCTGATAATATATCCAATTTTGATGACATTAAAAAGTATATATTCAAATTGCGAAAATGGCTTTTTATTAGTCAAAAATTAAAGCTGAACTCAGTCGAAATAGATGGCATAACTCATTTTAACGACGATGTTATGAACGGTGGTGTATTTTTAGAAGAGACTGATATTATAACCCTAAAAAATACTTACACATTGAAACAATTAATCAAGGCTTTTAATGATAACCAAAATGATTTTATTCAGTATTTGGCTGAACCTTCAGACGAGAAAATTGCCGAAATTACTGGATGGGAAGAAGCGCAAATTGGGGAATTAGGGGAAGTATTGCAAGAAACTAATATTAATTTCAATAGCTTTAACCTTGTTGAAATTATTGCCAAATTCAAGCAGGTATTTGATTTGAACAAATCTTTAGGAGCGAATATTTCTTTTTATGGAAAAGTTCTCTCTTTATTAAATGTTACCGAAGGGAGAAGTCTTAGAGATTGGGTTAACTCCATGGAGGTAGTTCAATCAATCCTCCATCTTGTTAAGGCAAAATATAACGATGACGAGTGGGAAAAAGTCAGTGAAAAATTTGATAGCCACCTTAACGAAGTAAAACGTAATGTCTTAGCTAATTTTGCTTTATGGAAACTGAATCAGAAAGATGACAGCATTAAAAACCTGCGTAACCTTTCAGAATATTTGCTGATTGATGTAGAAACCACAGGTTGTGCTTCTGTTTCTTATATCAAACAAGCCATTCTTTCCCTACAAATGTACCTGCAACGCTGCCGAATGAACCTAGAACCTGGGGTAACTCAGGTCAATATTCCCGAGGTTTGGTGGCAATGGATTATGAATTATCGGATTTGGGAGGCAAACCGAAAAGTTTTCTTGTATCCCGAAAATTATATCGACCCTAGTTTACGGCACACAAAAACTTCGCTTTTCCAAGAACTTGAAAGTGAGTTACTACAATCCGATATCACTCAGGAATCGGTAGAACAAGCCTACCAAAACTATTTTAATAAGTTTGCTGAACTGGCACAACTCAAACCCGCAGCTAGTTATCGCTGCACTGTCGAAATACCCAATAGTTCCGAATCGCAAGACACCTTATTTTTATTTGGTCGTACTGCAAGCGAACCCTATACCTACTACTACCAGGAGTGCATCAATCCTACAGTAAATAAACCCACTTGGACAGCTTGGAACAAAATTGATTTAACGATTAATTCTGATTACATCAATGTCACCTATGCCTTTAACAAGCTGTTTATTTTTTGGGTAGAAATAACCAAAACGAAACAAACAAGGCAAGAAGATGGTAAGACGATTAAAAAGAATGAAACTAAAGCGACCATTAAGTATTCATTTCACAAAGTGGGCAAACAATGGATGCAACCCCAAACCCTAGCCAAAGATATTGTCATTGAAGACTACGAAGAAAACTACGATGAATCTAATCCACAGGTAAACCTATGGCATAAAGTATGTGCGCTGCCCATACCGGGGAATGAGTCAGAAGAAAAAATCCTGACCCTGTTTGGGAATTTCGAGTCTTATCCGAATGGTTTTGAAAGTATAGCTAATGTAGAAACCACTTTGACAAGCAATTTGCTGCCAGAGAATATAAACGTGTTCTTACATAATCAGCCCTCTGGTGGTTTCCGAAGCATAATGTTCAATGGTCAGTTGCAGGCGATCGCCACAAGGAATCTTTTGTATGATAATTATAATGATGACTTAAAAGATAGTACCTTTTTGCATGGACCGGTAGGATACTGGCCAATGAATGATGGGTCTGGAGGACTTATCAAAGATCAAACCGTTCATTATAATAACGGTACTTTCCGAGGTAATCCACAATGGAAAATTGTTAATGATTTTCCTGGAACTGACTCCAGATCTGTACTAGAATTTAATGGGTATAATGCTTACATTTCCTTCAATAGTTCTAATGTTCCTATAGGCAATGAACCCTACACCATTTCAGTCTGGATTAAACCCGAAGACATGAGAACCTCTGGAATTATTGGTTGGGGAAACTATGGATCAACAAACGAAGTAACTGCTCTCGCTATTATAGGATATTCTGATAAGTTCATAAGTCACTATTGGCGCGATATTGAGCTCAATTATTCTGTGGATCTAACAGGTCAGTGGCATCATGTAGTTGCGACATTTGATGGTACAACTAGAAAAATTTTCCTAGATGGACAAGAAGTCGCCTATGATAAACCATCTGGACATTACGTTCCTCGAGGAGATAACTTTACTATTGGTTGGATGGGGAGTACTGGTATTGGTAGTAATTTATACTTCAAAGGTCTAATTGCTGAAGTTGGCATTTGGGATGTAGCTATTAGCGCCGAACAAATCCTGTTGGCTTCAAGACGATCAATTCCACTAATAACAAATAACATATCTACGCCCCATAGTTACACCAAGACGATTAAGAATCAACCGGGGTGGTTCACTTTCGAGAATGGAGATGAGGCTTTTCTGGTTATTCCCCAAGAAAATGATTTTAAACAGATCAGCAATAGCTTAGAGGTCACTCCACAAGATAATGGTAATTTAACCCTGTCATATAATGATTCTTCTGATATTACCCCTCTATCTGAGCAAAAATTTGCCTTCACCAGACTCACCACCAGCACTATTCGACAATTAAATCAAAAAATGCTGATGGGAGGTTTGGATCATTTACTGACTCCGGATTCACAACTCACCCCTGAATTAGATTTCACCCGCTTCTCTCCAACAGAGAATGTCATTGCTCCCAATAGTAAGCAATTAGACTTTGATGGTCCCTACGGGATTTATTTCTGGGAAATCTTTTTCCATATTCCCTTCTTGGTGGCAAACACATTAAACGCTAACCAAAAGTTTGAAGAAGCCCAGAAATGGTATAACTACATTTTTAACCCTACACATCCTACATACATTTTTAATCCCACAAATCCTACATCTTCTAAAGGACTGGTGGCATACTTGCCAATGGATGAAGGGAATGGAATTGACATCCGCGATTTCGCAGAAGGGAATAATAAAAATGGCACTCTACAAGGTAATGTCCAGTGGCAAGAAGTCGCTGATTTTCCAGGTGTTGACTCTAAAAATGTACTGGAGTTTGAAGGTTCAACTTTTATTGAGATTCCCGATCCTTTCGATGACCTTACAAATTTTACCATTGACGTGTGGGTTAAACCCTCGGTGATTAATGATGGTTCTTACCACGGATTCATTGGTAAACAAGAAAATCCGAGAAAGCCAGGTATGTGGTTAGCTCCTAATAATGGAGGATTACATTACGATTCTTACACGGATGCTGGGGAAAGATTTTCTGATATTTTACCAAATTTCTTCACTTCAACTGATGAATGGATTCAGGTTACTTGGGTTAAAAATGGTGAGGAATATAGCTTCTACCGTAATGGTCTACTCTTTGAAACAAGACCAGCACCGCAAAAAGTTTACACCAATCCAGCTAGTAACTATGACATAGGAAGAGTGGATAACTATTGGCAAGGTCAAATAGCGGAAGTTGGCATTTGGGATGTAGCTCTTAGTGCTGAAGAAATTAAAAACTTAAGCGGCAACAATGCAAACGATCGCTTTTGGCGTTATCTGCCATTCCGAGGTCATACCCTGGAGAAACTGAAAGGGATTTTAACAGACGAGCAAGCAATTCAAGCCTATAATAACAATCCCTTTGACCCCCATGCGATCGCCCGCTTGAGAATCGGTGCTTATGAAAAAGCGATCGTCATGAAATACATCGATAACCTCTTAGACTGGGGGGATAACCTCTTTGCTCAAGATACCTGGGAATCAATTACCCAGGCTACCATGCTCTACTTGTTAGCCTATGACCTGCTAGGACACAAACCAGAAGATGTGGGCAAGTGTCAATCATCTGAGTCAGAAACGTTCGATGACATTAAAGAGCAATATGATGGGAAAAACATTCCTCAGTTTTTAATTGAACTTGAGCATCATGTTGGCAACAGTCAAAGCTTAACCCTCACCAGTCACCCCTTTAATGACATTAACGCTTACTTCTGTGTCAGTGAAAACGAACAGTTCACCGCCTACTGGGATCGGGTTCAAGACCGTCTCTATAAAATCCGTCATTGCGAGAACATCGAAGGTGTGGTGCGACAACTAGCCCTGTTTGAACCTCCCATAGATCCCAACCAACTCGTCCGTGCTGTTGCGGGGGGAAACACACCCATGAGTGTTGTTTCTGGTTTAACTGCTGAAGTGCCTAACTATCGTTTCGATTATATGTTAGAGCGAGCCAAAAATATCACTTCTACCTTGATTCAACTGGGTTCCTCACTCTTAAGTGCTCTAGAAAAGAAAGATGCTGAACAAATTGCTTTACTGCGAGCTACCCAAGAACCAGCTATTTTAAGGCTAATCCAAACAACAAAAGAAAAGCAAATCAAAGAAGCTCAGGCAAACTTAGACTCTCTCAACAAGAGCCTTGATGCTGCTAATAATCGCGTTACCCATTATCAAGGTTTGATTGATGGTGGACTTTCCAGTCATGAGAAAGATAACGAGCGATTAATGGAATCTGCCATAGCTTTTGAAGCAACTGCCGCTATCTCCCATACTATATCCTCTCCTGTTTATTCTGTTCCTACCATCTTCGGATTTTCAGATGGGGGATTTAAACCAGCCGATATTATCCGTGCCATAGGTGAAGCAGCTCAAAGCACTGCTGGTGTTCTTAACCAAAGTTCTCAGTTAACTGCAACATTTGCACAATTCGATCGCCGTGAAGAAGACTGGCAACTTCAACTGCAAATCGCTCAAGATGAAGTGTCTCAAATCGAAAAACAAATTGCTGCTTCTAAAATCAATATCGAAATTGCCACATCCGAACTCACGAGCCACCAAAAAAGCATCGAACAAGCTGATGAAGTAGAAAACTTCTTCAAAAATAAGTTTACCACGACAGATTTGTACCAATGGATGGTCAGTCGCTTGTCCACTCTATATTTCCAGACCTTTAAAATTGCCCAAGATATGGCACTGGCTGCCCAAAAAGCCTACCAATATGAACTTAATCAAGATGAAACCTATATTCAATTTGACTACTGGGACAGTTTGCATAAAGGACTACTAGCTGGAGAAAGTTTAATGTTGGGCTTAAACCAACTGGAAAAAGCCTATATTGAGGGTAATTCTCGCTACCTAGAAATTGAGAAAACTATCTCGCTGCTACAACTCAATCCCCAAGCTTTCCAACAATTTAAAGATACTGGAAAATGCGAATTTAAATTGAGTGAAAAACTTTTTGACTTCGATTTTCCCGGTCATTACTGCCGTCAAATCAAAACCATTGCCATTTCTATCCCCGCAGTTGTTGGTCCCTATCAAAATATCAAAGCGACCTTAACCCAAACCTCTAACAAGACACTGCTACAACCAAATGTTAATGCAGTGGAATACCTACTGAGTGGAGGGGAAAATCCACCAGATGAGTCGATTTTGCGCTCAAATTGGCGACGCAATCAAAAAATAGCCATTTCCCGAGGTGCTAACGATAATGGACTATTTGAACTGAATTTCCGGGATGAACGCTACCTACCCTTTGAAGGCACAGGTGCAGTGTCTACCTGGGAACTGAGTTTACCTAAACAAACTAATCCCATTGACTTTGACACCATTTCAGATGTGATTATTACCTTGAGTTACACCGCTTTAGATGGAGGGGATAAATTCAGGAAAGATGTCACCAATTTAGAGCCATTACAACGCTATTCTGAGGCTTATTATTTTAACCTCAAACAAGCATTTCCAGGGGAATGGCATACTTTTATGAATTTAAACACAGACAGGAATTCGCAAAAGTTGACATTTACCATCTCTTCTGAGATTATTCCACCTCACATCGAAGATGCTAAACTTACAGGGATAATCTTTAAACTTGATGCTCCTAATGTCTCATCACCTTTGGATTTTGCCACTATTACTCTTGGAGAAAATCCTATCATTAATCAAAATGATAATTCAATTAATGATAGTGTAGCAGATAATTGGTTTGGGGATTGGGTGATGAATTTCGACCTAACTAACGTTCCCGGAAATTTGAAAAAGGATGGATTATTAAATCCTGAAATTGTCAAGACTATAGAATTAATCTTGATTTACGAAGGGAAGATAATATGGTAAGGATTCAGCTATCAGCTATCAGCTATCAGCTATCAGTTTTTGAATAAAACAGATAAGCATTGGAATAATGCTGAGTTACCTCAGCTGTTCGCGTAGCGTGAGCCTTGGCCTATGGCCATACAACAAATGGCTGACGGCTGACAGCTGACGGCTGACCGCTTACCCCGACTCCCGACTCCCGACTCCCGACTCCCGACTCCCGACTCCCCAAAACCATTGAGAACTCCCATAAAATGGCATAATTGCCTGATGCCTCAATAAATAATAGGGTAATCCAAGATAATGTGAAGGTAATCGACATCTGTTACCTTCAGGCCATGACCGAAGGACCAAACCGCGATCAGACTAGTCGTCTGGTATTATTCATTACCCTCTGGCTCAGCTTGTTTGTTTTATCAGTCAAGGTGTCAGCAGCTTGGGCTACCCAATCGCTCAGTCTGATGGGGGAATCTCTGTTCACCCTATTAATTTGCTTTAATACCCTTGTCAATTTGCTGATGATCACTACCTTTGACAATCCGCCAGATCTGTCAGTCTATGGTCATGGTAAACGGGAAACCGTGATTACCTTTGTGCTAATTGCCTTTTTCGGCTTTGCTGGGGGAAATTTGTGCCTACTGTCCTCTCAGCAGTTACTAACCCTGATTCAGGGAGGAACCTTAACTATTCCTGTCCGGCTCAGTTTACCCTTAGCACAATTGTTGGGAGCCGTGTTAGCCATGAGCCTTGGTTGGTCTTGCCTGATGGTTTACCAAGCTAGAGTGGTCAGGAGTCCTACCCTACGCTTTCAGGCCGCTCAAATGCTCCAGGATGTGGGCTTAACTATACTAGTACTCGGTGGGCTTTGGGGGGTTTCCCGAGGTTTCCTATGGCTCGATCCACTGCTGAGTAGTGTGCTGGTGCTCTTTGCCGGGGCAAATTGTTGGCAAGTTATCAACTGGCAGTTGCCCCTGCTAGTCAAACAAAATCCAATTGATCCAGAAGCGATCGCTAACATAGCCCATCAAGTTGGAGGTGTCACTCGCTGTGATCAAATTCAGTGCCGGGGTGTTGTAGGACGCTTCATGTATGTTGAAATGCATTTGGTAGTGCATCCAGAGTTCTCAGGAGTCATTTCTCTGATTGCTGAACGGATTCAGGGAGGAATTCAAGAACGCTACGGACCCGTACAAGCTATTTTCCACATCGATGATGACTTAACAGAATCCTTACGATGGAATGGCTCGAACCGTAACCCACAAATCAACGGTAAAGATGACCCAGATGGGGAGTAGGGAGTAGGGAGTAGGGAGTAGGGAGTAGGGTGTAGGGAGTAGGGTGTAGGGTGTAGGGTGTAGGCGTTACTCTGGTCAAGGTTTCGGAAGCTAAAATCACGACTTGTGTACCACTACTGATTTTTTTCCTCTTGCCTCTTGCCTCTGTTACCCTCCTGGGAGGGGTTAGGGGTGGGTTACTCTTGCCTCTTGCCTCTTGCCTCTTGCCTCTTGCCTCTTGCCTCTTGCCTATTCCCCATTCCCTATTCCCCATTCCCTATTCTCTCGAATAAACTAATCTACTATAATAGTTAATTGCCCAAAAATTAATACTTAAGCAGACAGCTGCTAAAAAAAACAGAATGTAGGTGGGAGCCATCACTACTCCAATCATCAACCAACTATACACATGGAATAGCATTACAAAAGCTGGGATGCACGCAACTAAAGCAGCTTTCCGCACCTGAACTTGGGGATAACCAATCACAGTGAAAATGATAGTTTGCAAGGTCAGCAGCAAATTAGCAGGAACTAAAATGGCACAGATCGCTACACAATGGTTACGGGAGAAATCAAATAGGATATTAAAGTCAAACATTGTAAAATTGCTAAGATTATCCTTATCAGTTTATAGTTAAAGGTTTAACAGACGCTGGGAATTGCTCAATATAGCCTTTACAAGGCAAGAGGCAAGAGGCAAGAGGCAAAAGGCAAAGGTGCGCTTGACCCATTAAAAATTAAATTCGCCACGGGTCGCACCTAAAAGTTGACTAAAACAGCTTTTGCTGCTTGTATCAATGTCCTAAATTTAATGCGTAGTGCTATACAAATCTCCCCCCTCTGCCCACACCTCCCACACTTCCCACACTTCCCCCGACTCCCGACTCCCGACTCCCTACTCCCTACTCCCTACTCCCCACTCCCGACTCCCTACTCCCTAAAAAGCTAATCAAAGGGATAGGCCATCTTATAAGGATCAACAATTTGGTCAAACTCAACAGCAGAAACATAGCCTAATTCTAGGCAAGCTGCTTTCAGGGTAAGGTTCTTCTCAGTAGCATGGTGCGCCACTTGTGCGGCTTTGTCGTAACCGATGATTGGACTCAAAGCGGTGACTAGCATCAGGGACTGTTCCAGGAAATACTGGATTTTCTCTTGATTCGGTTCCAGTCCCTTCAGCAGGAAGTCAGTGAAATTGTTGCAGCTGTCAGCAAGTAGATGGACAGATTGGAGCAAGTTGAACACAATCATGGGCTTAAAGGTGTTCAACTCAAAGTGCCCCTGAGCACCAGCAAATGCGATCGCACTATCGTAGCCCATCACCTGAGTAGCTGCCATAGTCATCGCTTCGCACTGGGTCGGATTAACTTTTCCTGGCATAATCGAAGACCCTGGCTCATTGGATGGCAGCTTCAGTTCCCCAAATCCGCAGCGTGGTCCACACCCTAAGAAACGGATATCATTAGCAATCTTCAATAACGAGCACGCTAGGGTTTTCAGGGCACCGCTAGCCATAACCATGTCATCATGAGCTGCTAGAGCCGCAAACTTGTTAGGAGCAGACACAAAGGGCAAGCCAGTCAACTTAGCAATATGCTCAGCAGCCTTTTCTGCAAAGCCCTTGCCAGCATTTAACCCAGTCCCGACCGCCGTTCCACCAATCGCCAACTCGTATAAGCCACGAAGCACAGAGTCGATCCGTGCTAAATTAGCATCTAGCTGGGCAACATAACCGGAAAACTCTTGACCCAAGGTTAACGGTACAGCATCTTGAAGGTGAGTGCGCCCAATCTTAGCTATATTATCCCATGCTTTCGCCTTCTCCTCTAGAGCATCCCGCATTTTCGTCACCTTAGGCATCAGTCGCTCATGAAAGGCTAGCGCTGAGGCGATGTGCATAGCTGTGGGAAAGGTATCATTAGAGGATTGGGACATATTGACGTGGTCATTGGGATGAATTGGGTTTTTGCTACCCATCACCCCCCCAGCTAGTTCAATAGCACGATTAGCAATCACCTCGTTCACGTTCATGTTGCACTGGGTACCACTACCAGTCATCCAAACACGGAGAGGGAAGTTACCGTCTAGCTGGCCTTCGATGACCTCAGTTGCTGCTTCAATGATTAACTTAGCTTTATCCTCTGGTAGTTTACCCAGTTCACAGTTAGTCAGAGCAGCCGCTTTTTTCAGAATAGCCATCGCTGTTATGACTTCCGCAGGGATAAAGTCTTGTCCAATCGAGAAATATTTTAGCGATCGCTGAGTTTGAGCGCCCCAATACCGATTAGCAGGAACTTCGATTTCCCCCATGCTATCGGTTTCTATTCGCATCTTAGTCATCAGTGATATCAACTTCCCTTGGTTCCTTCGTTTATGGTATAGCACAGGGAGTAGGGAGTAGGGAGCGGTGCGACCCGTGGCGAATTTAATTCGCCTACGGAAAGCGCACCGAGGGAGTAGGGAGTAGGTATGCATCCCTTTTATCGGACTTCATGGTATGTTTAAAATAGCGATAGATATCAGCAAATTTGGTAACCGTTTATGGCTATCTTAATACTTTATCACTACCTCCAAATAAATGATTAAAATCAATCTTAATTTATCCTAAATTTTCACCATAATCCGCTCTATTTTATCCTGTGCCCTGTTCCCTGTTATAGTAGTTTTATAGATTACCTCTTATAATTAGGTTAAACTCAATCGAGTTTTTTCTATCAAGTGTAAGATAATTCTAAATTCTAAATTCTAAATTCTAAATTCTAAATTCTTAATTCTTAATTCTTAATTCTTAATTCTAAATGATGGAAGAATGGTTAATTTACAAGGAGTTTCGGTTTGAAGCTGCTCATCGCCTTCCCCATCATGACGGCAAATGTAGTCGGTTACATGGCCATAGCTGGGTGGGGCGAGTTTATGTCAAAGGTGATCAACTAATTGAGGAGGGTTCAAAACAGGGGATGATAATGGACTATGGAGATATCAAGACCTATCTCAAGCCTCTGTTAGATAACTTTTTGGATCATTATTACCTCAATGAGACCACCGGCTTGGAGAATCCTAGTAGTGAAGCGATCGCCAAGTGGGTTTTTGAGCGACTTGAAGAAGCGGGTTTACCAGGATTGTATGCCGTTGAAATTCAAGAAACCTGTACCTCTGGTACGCGATATATGAAACCTAATATCAAGTCTGGTTGAATAGCCATAATTAAGAGGAGGGTGGGGAGGTGGGGAGATGGGGAGATGGGGAGATGGGGAGATGGGGAGATGGGGAGATGGGAGAGATTTTAATTAAGGGTAATTATGCTGAGTAGACCTCCAGCGGTCAGCGGTCAGCGGTCAGCGGTCAGCTTAGAATAAAATTGAAAGTCTGGGGAAAAGCCGATTGCGCGTAGCCCATAGGCTGATAGCTGATAGCTGATAGCTGATAGCTGATAGCTGATAGCTGATAGCTGATAGCTGATAGCTGATAGCTGATAGCTGATAGCTGAATGCTTAGGTTTTATGATAGTGTTTGCGTCAATTCTTGTCCACTGTTCCCAGATCCGCTGTTCCCTGTTCCCCACAACTGCAAGAAGTCTAGTCAATAGCTTCGCTATGCAAATAGGAGTTGCCAACCGACAATTGCGATCGCTAAATCAGCAAGAATATGACTAACATAACCAGACCAGATGGAACGGTAGGTTAGATAGCACCACGACCATACTGCTCCAGCCATGAACACCCCTAATGAGCCAAGTATGACCACCAGCCAATCCTGGGTGTAAAAGGTTAAAGCAATAATATGATGGAGGGTAAACAGCAATGCACAAAGCAATACTGACCCAAGTCCCGGGATGAGAATCTGGCACTTGCTCCAGACAAACCAACGCCAGATATACTCTTCCAGGAAGGCATTAATCAAAGTCCAATACATCGCCCCGAGTACATAAATGTATGCACTAGTTAT
Organism: Moorena sp. SIO4G3; assembly: GCF_010692305.1. Classification (NCBI taxonomy): domain Bacteria; kingdom Bacillati; phylum Cyanobacteriota; class Cyanophyceae; order Coleofasciculales; family Coleofasciculaceae; genus Moorena; species Moorena sp. SIO4G3. The sequence goes on from NZ_JAAHIG010000224.1 coordinate 11,521, forward strand.
GCCAACTTCTTGGGCTTTAGTGCGAAGATCCGTCTGATCAATCCAGTGCTGACCAAAAAGCCAATAAGCCCCAAGGATGATGCCAAACATCACCAGTCCCAAAATAGTTCCAGTCAACAACTCCTGCCGCTTCGGCCAGGATAAACGTAACTTGCCACGATCCACCCAGAAAAACCAAGCAAGAGGCAGTGCTAGTAACCAGACTTTGCAACATGAGAATACTGCCTGCCCTAATGCTCCTGGAGCAATATATAGTGCCATTGCTACACCGATACTCCCAGCAGGAACTAGCAGTAGCAAAGCCAATAGGGGATTTTTACCAGAGTGAGTCTTGAGCATTGGAAATTCTCCGGTGGTAACTTTATTGGTTATGCTAGAAGCTTTGGTTGAAACTATCGGTAAGTTCTGTGCCAGTTGTAAAAGTTTCCTAAGGGTATAGCTAGGATAACCTCATACCTTTAAACCTTTGTGCCATACTGCCCTCTTCCTTAGCCATAGCTTCGCTAATGTATAGTTCCTGCCTCGGCAGTGGGATCACAATTCCCTCTTCTTCAAATCTTTCTTTGATAATTCGGTTGAGGTCACAATAGGCTGTCCAATAATCCTCTCTCTTGGTATATGCTTTAAACCAAATGTTAACAGCATATTCAGCCAATTCACCGGTATCAATCCAAGGGCCTGGGTCTTTCAATACTAAAGGATGAGAGTTAGCAATATCTTTAAGAACTTGGATCGTTTGAGTAATACTATTTTGGTAACTGACCCTTACCGTGATAAACATAGCGCGGACGGGGCTACTGGTTTCATTCTCGATAATATTCCCCCAGACTGAGTTGTTCGGCACAATAATAATTTTACTTTGAGCAGTTTTGATGGTGGTGCAAATTAAGTTAACATCCTCAACATTTCCTCTTACCCCAGCTACTTCAATGATATCCCCCACGTCGAAAGGTTTATAGAGTAAAATCATTAAGCCATTGGCCAAATTACCCAGGGTACTTTGGAACGCAAACGCTATCACAAAACCAGCAGCTCCAATCATAGCGATCAGTGGGCCAATACTTACCTCTAGGGCAGTAATCCCGACAAGAATACCCACCACAAATAATCCTTGGCGGGTTAGACTAACCAAGAACTGACCCAACATCACTGAGATATTTGGGAACATCCCCAAAGATTTCTCGAGTACTGTTCCTAAGATTACCGAGAGGATGCTAAAGCCAGCAATGATTCCTATACATTTGCCAATGTTATTGGCCCAGCGCTGACCTCCTTCTTTAGACTGGAGCCAGCCAACGATAGTAATCCAGGTTCCTTGAGTGTCGGTTACATCAACCTTAATCCCACTGATGGCATTGACGTATTTTTGGTACAACTTGACATCACCACCTTTAGTGTCCAGCTCTTCAAGTACCACCTCAAAGCGATCGCTTAAACCAGCCCGTTCATCCCGGAGTTTCGTGATGTTGACCAGTACTTGTTTTTTAACTTCGGTCTTGGCCTCGACCGCTTCTTCTATCTTTTCTTGAGCTTTGTCCAGTCCCTGTTCAGTCTTTTTCTGCTGTTGTTCATCCGTAACCACTTTGTTGCTAATTGTCCCAATCTGCTCTTGAACCTTAGCAACTTCCTCGTCTGAGGTTTTGGCTTTATTTTTATCCTCTTCCGTACTTTCAACTGCTTTATCAATCGCCCCTTGCAAGGTTTTATCCTGCTGGGTCTTTTCTTCTTCTTTTACCGCTTCTTCTACTGAATCCTGAGCTTTTTCGAGAGCTTTCTGTGCTTCTTGTGCAGCTTCTAAAGCTTCAACAGAAGCTGATGGTGATGGCTCAGTCTCTATTTTTTCTTTAGTGTCTTTGGCTTCCTCAAGAGCCTTTTTGGCATCTTCTAGGGCATCAACAGCTTCCTGAGATTGTTTAAGCTCTCGATTTTTGCGCTTGACAGCAATTTCAGCATCGCTGAGTTCTTTAACTTTAGTTTTAAGCAAGAACATCCACCCCTGAGCTTCACCCTCTAGCTCATCCTTAGTCAATGGCTTGAGCAATAGCTCTAGCTCCTCAATCGGAATAGTTGGATCTGCAGTTGTAACTGCTTTCTGATTAGGTGCATTAGTGCTTTGTTGAGCTTGGACAGGTAACCACCATGCCCCAACGATTAAGAGACTGCCAAACAAAATGCTTATTTTCTTTTGTCGGTAACGAATCATTGGTTTTTCGTGTTAATAAGACGTTAATGAAGAGGTAACGTGTGTAGTTTGGTTCACTGTTAAGTGTGAACCAGCGATGCAGCGCGGTCTTGGGGAGGCAGCGCGGTCTTGGGGGTTCCCCCCATGAGCGACTGCCGTGGTTTCCCCCACTCGCGCTTTGCATGGCTGACAATGAAGATGCAACCTGTATAGTTTGGTTCACTGTTGTGTGAACCGTTGAGTGTGAACAGTTGCTCCCCGATTACCCCCCGAAGATCGGCAGGGCTGTAACATTGCTCGATCTAGACTGAGGGGGGTAGAGCACCAGAGGAGCGGATCTGAATTTTCCGCAAATATTGGGGGTTTTAACAGAATTTATCCCTTTCTAATTCTCTGTATCTAACCAAGAAATGAAGAGCCGGGGGCAGTCAATATAGCGCTACGCGCCAGGCTTGAGGCAAGAGGCAAAAGGCAAAAGCTTACTAAAACAGCTTTTCAGCTTTTATCAATGTCCTAAGCTTAATGAGTAGTACTATAGTGGCTGTATCTCACTGTCTTGATCCCAAGGGCGAGTGGGGGAAACCACGGCAGTATAGCGCTACGCGCCAGGCTTGAGGCAAGAGGCAAAAGGCAAAAGCTTACTAAAACAGCTTTTCAGCTTTTATCAATGTCCTAAGCTTAATGAGTAGTACTATAGTGGCTGTATCTCACTGTCTTGATCCCAAGGGCGAGTGGGGGAAACCACGGCAGTTGATCATGGGGCGAACCACGGCAGTCGCTCATGGGGGGAACCCCCATGACCGCGCTGGCTCCCCAACACCACGCTGGCTCCCTAAGACCGTGCTACCTCGCTGCATCGCTTTTGGAAAAATACGACCATTGAAGGCTAAAACACTTCTCCAGTTCCTTGAGTTATAGATTTACAACTAATAGATGCACCTGTAAATAGTGAAAAATTAACAGTTAACTTTAAATAGTCAACAATGTATAGATAGCTTTTTTACATCTTGGACAAAAATTTTGGCCAATCTTCCCTGAGCACCGACTAGGATTTTATCATATCTTTATTTCCCTGGCTGCTAATTAGAGCATCCTTTAACCAAAATTCCGCACTTCACCGTGTACTACGTAATCATAACGATTTATGTGTAGTCTATAAAACATATATATTTATATAACTAAATATTTATACGTAAAAACTCCCCAAGGTACACAGGATTAGCGTATTACTTTGCATACTACAAATTAATCTGCGGAATGTGGGGTTTAACCCTTGGGGAGAGAGCTATGGAGCGCAAGGAGTTGCTATCTAGGCATAACTTCTTCTAGGGGAAGGTCATTGTCTTTAAACCTTTTTA
>NZ_JAAHIG010000225.1:0-15038 GCF_010692305.1 Moorena sp. SIO4G3
TAGTACCATTGTGACTAGTACCATTGTGACTAGTACCATTGTGACTAGTACCATTGTGACTAGTCCCATTGTGACTAGTACCATGGGATTGTCTAGCCATCCACTGAGTCAATTCCTGAGATAGCTGAGTTAGAGACTCAATTAACTGGTGTGAAACGTCTACAGGAAAATTACCAGAACGGACGTGCAAATCTAGCTTAGGAAAGGGAATATCAACATGGTAATGACGTAGTATTTCTTCAATCAGAAAGTAAAGCTCACTCTTGATTTGGAACTGCTTGGGAGGGTCTTTAATCCAAACCAACAACTCAAACTTGAGGGCATTTTCCCCAAATCCAATAAAAAATACATTAGGGGCTGGTTGATCTAAGATTTCTGGATGTTGAGAAGCTGCTTCAATCAGAGCACTACGGACTTTAATTGGATCTGAACCGTAGGCCACCCCTACGGGTAATTTTAACCGGGATACTGGATTATTGTGAGTCCAGTTGACCACTTCAGCTTCCAGAAAGCGAGAATTGGGGATAATGATTGAGACTTGATCCAAAGTCAGGATTTCTGTACTGCGAATACCGATATTTTCTACTGTTCCCATCAGTTCCCCAACATTCACAAAGTCCCCGACTTGAATCGGACGCTCAAAAATGAGTACCAAACCGCTGACAAATTCCTTCGCAATTCCCTGGATTCCCAAGCCAATCCCCACACCCAAGACTCCGAAAAATACGGCTAGAGAACTAAAGTCGATTCCCCACAACTGCAATAGGACAATAACACCGATAAAGAGTATGGAATAATGGGTAATCAGAGCAATAGTTTCCTGGGCAGGGCGGCTGAGATTGGTCAGGCGAAGAATCCGCGATCGCAAAACTTTTTTTACTACCTTGGCTAGGACTATCAGAGCAGCAAATAACCCAATCAAGGTTAATAAGCCTAAGACAGAATAGGGTTTATCTCCCACCCAAATGATTTCCCACGTCAAGCTTTGAACAAATGTATCGTTAACTTGACGACTCAACTGGCGAGTTTGGGGAAATAGATTACTAGTATAAATCAGGGTAAATACTAGGATAGTGACCCGGAACAGGAGTATGAGAGTCCCCGCTGCAATTTCACCACTTAAGGCGGGTTGGTGACGGTGTCGATGGGTTAACTTAGTTACCTTTTTGTGAAACAGCCATTTCATCCGGTGATCCCACAGCCAGCCTAATCCCCAACTAGAGATGATTCCCCATAACCCAAATCCAACGGATAGGAATACCCCTTGCAGGATATAGTCCTGGGTACGTTCGAGAAAAGCCCGTTTCATGGCATTCTGTAGCAGTCTTTGCCAAAATTGGGCTTGTTCCTTGGGACTTCTTCCGGTTAGAGTATCATTGGTCGTTACTGATAGCAAGTAGCTACCATTTACCTTAATCACTGGTAACTTTTCAGTCCCAGCGATTTCTACGTCTACGGTTGGTGGTGCTGTCTCGATGATTTGCTTGAGGGTATCACTGGCGTAATCAGCCCGTTGTTGAGCAGTTAACGACCCAGCCGGTGCTACCTCAAACAGGGGACGCCCATCCAGGAAAATAGTTACCCGATTTAGATTGTCCTGAGCCACAATTGGCGCAGCTGCAATCAGGAAAGCGATCGCGATCGCTCCAATTACTACCAAGATCACTTGCCTCAGCCAATATCGGCAGCGAAAGAAGGGATTCATTAGCTACCAAAAATATTCCAGTTGAGAGCCAGGAGGCTTTAGACCCTTCTAATAGGAAGCCAAAGAAAGGAGAGCCTAGTGTTAACTGTACTTTAGTGTTAACTTTAGTGCCTCTGTAGCATTACTGAAGACAGTTAATTGGTAATTGGTAATTAGTAATTGGTAATTAGTAATTGGCTGACTATTTTCGGGGATCATATGCGCGAAGCGCACGCTACTTGAGGTGCAGTCAGCCGCCAGCCTTGGCCACGCTAGACGAATGGCTCACACTACTGAATTCTAGCTGATTGCTAAGAGCTGATTGCTGATTGCTGATTGCTGATCCCTCAAACTATAGTTATCATACTATCCGTTGAAAGAAAGAGCATTCGAGGCGTCTGCTTCAGAAGCTGCCGAGATAGCAGCAGCATTTTGTTCCGCCTCCAGTTTCGGCTTCAAGTACAAATTTTCTAGTACCAGAGCTGCACCAGCTACCCAAGGCGGAACAATCAAAGCACCAAGAATCCCCAAAACCTTTGCACCACCTAGCACTGCCAACAACTGATATAAGGGGTGAACTCTCACAGAAGACCCCACCAGTAGGGGGTCAAGAATGTAGGTTTCCAGATTCTGAATAATCACAAATAGTAGCAATACCCAGGAGAAAGTCCATCCCCCTTGAGCAATTGCCACAATCAATGCTGGAATTGCTCCCAAGACCGGACCAAAAAAGGGAATCAAATTGGTAACTCCAGCAATTACACCCAAACCCAAGGCAAACTCTGACAGTCCCAAAAATTTTAAACCAACAGTAATCGCCATGCCTAAAATTCCTGAAACCACCACTCGCCCCTGGATGTAACCCCCCATCCGTTGGCTGACTGGCTTGACTTGGGCTGCCAATTTTTCATCCCAGGGTTTGGGAAACAAACTTACCCCCCCTTTAATCAATGGTTCAGAGCCAGCTAACATATAACCAGACAGCAGTGTTGCCAGAATTACGGTAAACACTCCAGCAAGAAGACTCCTTGTCAATCCATAAGACTGCACTACCAACTGCTGAGAGGAACGAATCACCCAAGAGGTAACGGTCCCAGCATCAAACATTTGACTCAGAGCTGGTTCAGTCATCCCTAGGCGAATCGCTAAAGCATCTAACAAAGAGGTTAAAACCTCCAAATAGGCTGGCAGTTTCCGAAATAAACGCTGAATTTGCTCAGCTACTGTTGGTCCAATCACTAAGCCTATCCCTGTCAAACCAGCGATTAAGCCTAAATAAACTAGAATAACCGCTAGCCAGCGGGGAATCCTTAACTTTTCAGCACTATCAATAATTGGTGCTAGAGTAGACGCGAGCACTACTGCAATCATCAGTACTACTAGCAAAGCTCTCAGTTGCCACAGCAGGACGATTGTCAAGCTAGTAGCAACAATCAGCAGTAAGTTAGCTAAGGAGATTTTAAGGCGTAGCATAGACTTCCATTTGCATGTTGAGTGCCTGCAAATAGTCTACAGAGAAAACAGCTGAATTAGTTTAAGGTTGGAGGTACGGTATTCAACCTACGTTCAACAATGATCAATCCAACTCCTCTTCACCCACATCATCAAGGGCTGGAGGAGCATCACCGGGTGTTCGCAACATTTCCACCATCTGCTGAATTTCTGCTGGAGGTGGGGGTGTCAGGCGAGAAACCACTACAGTCACAATGAAATTAAGCACCATCCCTACGGTACCAATCCCCTCAGGGGAAATACCGAAAAACCAGGGTGTCATACTATAGAACTTCACTCCAATGATGTAAACGGTGGTAAAAATTAACCCTACCACCATGCCAGCAATTGCCCCTTCTCGGTTGGTTCGCTTATCAAATACCCCTAGCAGAATCACTGGGAAAAAGCTGGCAGCGGCTAAACCAAAGGCAAAGGCTACTACTTGGGCTACAAATCCAGGGGGATTGATACCAAAGTAACCGGCAATGGCAATGGCAGCAATTACCATAATTCGACCCACCATCAATCGTTGGGACTCCGATGCCCTAGGATTAATGATGCGATAGTAGACATCGTGGGCGATTGAGCTAGAAATCACTAGCAGTAATCCTGATGCAGTGGATAGAGCGGCGGCTAGTCCTCCTGCTGCTACTAGGGCAATCACCCAGGGAGCAAGTTTGGCTACCTCTGGTGTGGAGAGTACAATGATATCTCGGTCAATCTTAATTTCATTGGTCTCTTTGTCCGGTTTCAGCTCAATCTTGCCATTGCCGTTTTTATCGTCAAAGGCCAATAAACCAGTATTTTCCCATTTGGTTGCCCAGTCCAGCTGACGCACTTCCTCAATGGTATTGTTATGGAGGCTATCAATCAGGTTATAGCGGGCAAAGGCAGCAACGGCGGGAGCTGTGGTGTAGAGTATGGCAATGAATAATAGCGCCCAGCCAGCGGAATAACGAGCAGCTCTAGCATTGCGTACGGTGTAAAAGCGTACAATCACATGGGGAAGTCCAGCGGTACCGACCATCAAGGCGATGGTGATAAATAAGACATCCAGCATGGACTTGTTGGCAAAGGGTTTAGTGTATTCCTGGAAACCTAGATCTACCTGAATTTGATTGAGCTTGGGGATAATATCACTAAAGGTGAATCCTAGCTGGGGAATCGGGTTGTCAGTCAGTAGAGTTGCGATCGCAATCGCTGGAATCAGGTAAGCCACAATCAACACGCCATACTGGGCCACTTGAGTCCAGGTAATTCCTTTCATCCCCCCCAGCACGGCAAAAAATGCCACAATTACCATACCAATCACTACACCCTGACCGATATCCACTTGCAGAAACCGGCTAAATACAATACCTACCCCTCGCATCTGTCCTGCGACATAGGTTAAGGAGACAAAAATAGCAGCAACTACTGCTACCAACCGAGCAATATTCGAGTAATAGCGGTCTCCCACAAAGTCCGGTACTGTGTATTTTCCAAACTTCCGCAGGTAAGGGGCTAACAATAGCGCTAGTAGGACATATCCTCCTGTCCAGCCCATCAGGTAAATTGAGCCATCATATCCTAAAAAAGAGATTAGCCCTGCCATAGAAATAAAGGAAGCAGCAGACATCCAATCCGCCGCTGTAGCAGCACCATTAGCAACAGCGGGAACACCTTGATCTGCTACGAAAAACCCTTTACTATCGCGCACCCGAGAGCGCCAACCAATGTAAAGGTAGAGAATAAAGGAAATAATGACCAATACACTGGTCCAAGCTTCAACTGTCATAGATATTTCTTTGTCTGAATAATTTCTATAGCGCTGCGCGCAGGGAATAGGGAATAGGGAATAGGGAATAGGGAATAGGGAATAGAAGGTTAAAAAGCTTTTTCCATAGCTTTCCATCCTTTCATTCCTTGAATTTGTAGACACTATTACATAGATTGCAATAGGGTGTTTAATTCATTTGTGAAGATACTCGCTATTACTTTTTGTATTTACGGTCAATTTTATCCATCTGTATAGCGTAGATAAAAATTAGGACGACAAAGGTAAAAATACTCCCTTGTTGTGCCATCCAGAAACCTAGGGGAATATTCCCTACACTGACATTGTTCAGTAATGTTACAAGCAGAATGCTACATACAACCGATACGAATGCCCAAACAATTAGGAGATTCCGAATTAATGCAATGTTGGCACGCCAGTATGCCTGACGCTTGTTTTGGTTCATAGTTTTATTAGTAATGCACTAAATTTACTATTTGCGCTTGACTAGTTTCTGGATATAGAGCAACCACCGATAATTGCCTTAACATGGCGTATCGGTATTTCACAATGTGCTAAAGTATACAGAATATTTGCTGGAGCTTAGGCATAGGCTACACCAAAGGTGAACAAAAACCGCCTTTTTGGGGTTTTCTTAATAAAATTAAACAATTCTGGGGATTTAATCCTGTCTTTAGGGCATGGCATTGGGTGATGCGCACCAGCATAAGCTGATCACATCTATGCAATTTGCCACTGCCCCAGACCGCTTGTCCCGTTGTTTAAAGGAATCTTAAAAGAATTGTGAATACTATTTCGTCAATAAATGTAAAGCTTAGAGCAAGATTATGTGAAGTTGCGATAAAGTAAATCGTAAGTTGCTCACCAAACGCGATCGCTAAAATTAAACCTCCCCATCTCCCCATCTCCCCATCTCCCCATCTCCCCATCTCCCCACCCTCCCTGTAATTATGGGTATTCAACCTGACTTGATATAAGAGTATCCCTCCCTATTGATTGGTGCTACCATCAGGCATAATAGTATTGGTTAAGTTCGCCCCCTTGAGGTTGGCACGGTAAACTTTGTTGGGAGAACCCCAATCAGTAAGCTCCAAGGTATAGTCTAGTTTTGCTCCCTTGAGGCTAGCGTCGGAGAGGTTGGCATCGGAGAAGTCAATTCCCCTCAAGTCAGCCTGTTCAAGATTCGCTCCCATCAAGTTAGCCCCCCTGAGATTGGCACTTATTAAATAGTGATCGAATGGCAATGAAGCACTTGTATTCAGCTCAGCCAGTTTTGCTTCTTGGAGATTCGCTTTCTCTAGGTTAACTCCACTAAGATTAATCCCTACCAGATTAGCTTTTGATAAATTAGCTTCCCTGAGGTTAGCTCTTTCGAGCTTAATTGCTTTGGCGAAAATATTTGATAAGTTTGCTTCTTGGAGATTAGCTTGTTCTAAGTTAGCTTCTGTGAAGTTGCTCCAAATAAGGTCAGCTTTTTTCAGGTTAGCTCTACGGAGATTAGCCCCACTGAAGTTAGCTTTTTTCAGGTTAGCGTTTTCTAGGTTAGCTCCCTCTAAATTGACCCCTAGCAAATTAGCCTTTTCTAGATTCGCTCCCGCTAAGTTAACCCCTTCTAAATTAGCGTTTTCCAGATTCGCTTCTTTTAAATCCTCTCTGGAAAGGTCTAGCCCTGCTAAATTACAGTTTTGACACTTTTTTGTTTCCCGTAACTGTTCGAGAGGATTGTCTTGATTGATAATCAGCCAAGTAATTCCCAAAAGGGCAAGCAATCCCAAGGAAATTCCCCAGATAAACGATTGTCTAAGTTTCATTGGACTAATGGCAGAATCCGTAGCAAGTTAACAAACCAGGTTATCTGTTATCTCCCCGGTTTGTGTCTCTTATATAGTAGCTTTTGACCAAAGTATCATTATATATTTCAGTTTTTTTGTGTCGGAATTTAAGATGTTGTTCTAGCGTCCCAAATAAAGGAACGCCTTTTCCCAAAAGAATTGGAACGCGAGTAATAATCATTTCATCAACAAGGTCTTCTTGAAGAAAACTTTGTATTACTCTACCTCCATCTATGTAAAGATTTGTATATCCCTTTTGATTCAACTGATTAATTATTTTTTTTATATCTCCACGAACAATTTCTGCTTTACCAAAATTTTGTTCGGGAAGTTTAGTTAAGGTATTGCTTAATAAAAAAACGGGTTTATGATAAACCCATTGACCAAAACTTAAAACTTTATCAAAGGTTTTTCTTCCTATCACTATGGCATCTATGCTTTTCATAAACTCAGCATATCCATAATCACTTTGTTCGGGGTTAGGTATTTCTTCTAGCCAATCTAATCCGCCATCAATTGTAGCGATAAATCCATCTAAGCTTGTTGCTATATAAACATAATTTGTCATTGGTTTTTATCCGTAATTGTCAAAATTAATCCTGATAACTATAAGTATTGCAGGTTCTAACCAGATACGGCAAAAGTAGCTCCCGGATTTATCACAAAGATAGTTTGAGGAGCTGTAGCCCAAATCCCGTCAAATCCAAACAAAGTAAGGGTTTAAACAGTGTGTTGTTTTTTTCTCTTCATTTTGATCAGGGTCAAGCCCAGATTTAATAAAGCTTTCAGCGTTTGCGATCGCTAAATTTGTGAGAAATGCGGGGTCTTCAGTACATTTTATGGTAAATTTACAGTTAAAAAACTCAGAAAGCTTACTGTACAGGTAAAATTAGGCTATTCAACTCACAAAATTTTCTGAATACGGCCTCTGACCACTGTTCCGGTGATCCGCTGTTCCCTGTTCTGGTGATCCGCTGTTCCCTGTGAAATACTGTTTATTTAGCATAACAAGTACGGAAGAGCCTGTAATACATGGCAGACTATAAGCAAGCACTGGTTAAAGACGGTAAGAATCCAGAAGGTCTAATTGTCTTTCCTGCCTTCATTACCCAGAAGGAAATGGATGCTCTTAAGGACTTTAGAGTGGGAGATCGCGATACGTTTGTTGTCGCCTATCCTAAATCTGGGACGACATGGATGGAGCAGATTGTTCACTTGCTTGCTAACAATGGAGAGCAAGGGGACAAAGTATTGAGTGAAGCAGTGCCTTGGTTAGAAGGTGCAGCAACTCGTTATGGAGGTTTAGAGAATCTGATTAAAACTTCTGGCGATCGCCGTTACTTTCACACTCATTTACCCTTGTCTTTGATGCCAATGTTTGGCGAAACTAAAGCAAAGTATATTTATGTTGCTCGCAATCCTAAGGATAATGCTGTCTCCTATTATTATCATGCATTGAGCAAAATGGGATACGAGGGGAGTTGGAGCGAATTTATTAAACTATATACTGAAGGTAAGGTTGCCTATGGCTCAATATTTGATCATGTATTCGACTGGTGGAAAGCAAGCCAAGATACAGATAATGTCATTTTTGTCAAGTACGAAGACATGAAAAAGAATTTAGCTCAAGTCGTTACGGATGTTGCTAGCTTTATCGATATTCCCTTAACCTCAGATTTACTCGATACTGTGGTTGCCGCCAGTGACTTTTCGGCAATGGCTATCAATCCCAAAGCTAATCTGGATTGGGTGCCTCAGCGAGAAGGTATCCCCAAACATATGCGCAAAGGAATTGTCGGAGATTGGAAAAACCACTTTTATTCAGAAGAGACTAGTAGTTTTGATGCTCTATATCAATCCAGAATGGCACAATTTGGTCTGGAATTTGAATTTGAAGGGAGTAGGGAGTAGGGAGTAGGGAGTAGGGAGTAGGGAATATGGCATCAAAAATTGTCACCATTGATTTAGGATTCCTATAGTAGTTTGCCAGCTTAGCTTTGTGAACATCTCCATCAATTGTGAGTGCTGAGTTTGAGTGCTAAGTCTGGTTGACAGTCAACCTTCAACCTTTAACCTTCAACCTTTAACCTTCAACTTTTAACTTTTAACCTTCAACTTTTAACCTTCCCTACAACAAGCACCAAGGGCGAACAAGTTGTTACTTTCACAATTAAGCTGCAGTCTTCACAATTCAGCCGAAAACCTTCACAATTGAGCTGCAGCTTTCACAATTCAGCCTTAATTGCGACGCCATGTGGTAACACCACCACCCTGGTCAATCAACGTAATCCCTTGAGCTTGCAAGTCATCGCGAATGCGATCGCTTAATTCAAAGTTCTTGGTTTTCCGTGCTTCAGCCCGCTGCTGAATCAGTGCTTCAATTTCCCCATCACTCAATCCATCCGTAGAAACTTCAGTTTCTGCTTCTGGTTGTGCTTCTAACCCTAATACCTGGGCTAATTCCACGAGACTACGCCATTGCTGCTCTAGTTCTGAAGCAGGAGTCTCTGTTTTACCCTGATGTACGAGGATATTGCCTTCCCGGCGTAACCCTTTGGCCACTTCAAACAATACCGCTAAGCCTCCAGCAAAGTTTAAGTCGTCATCTACGGCTTCTTGAAACTGTTGCGCTATAGTTTCTTTTACCTGCAAGGAGTTAGAGGGTGAGGGTGTGGCTGATTGGTCTTGCCATCCTAATTGTATACCATAGTTATGGCCAAAAAGCAAGCCCTCTTTGAGAGTTTGCCAGCCATTGGTAGCAGATGCGATCGCATCATCCGTAAAATCTACTGGCTTACGGTATTGCGCCATTAACACAAATAAGCGCACTGCCATCGGGTCAACAGGACGGTCGAGTAACTCTCGGATAGTAGTAAAGTTGCCTAGAGACTTAGACATTTTCTCTCCATCCACCTTGACCATGCCATTATGTAACCAATAACGGGCTAGGCTTTTACCAGTTATAGCTTCCGATTGAGCAATTTCATTTTCGTGGTGGGGGAAAACCAAGTCAGAGCCACCAGTATGAATATCAATCGTTTCCCCCAGCATATCTCGCACCATCGCCGAGCATTCAATATGCCAACCTGGACGACCTGCTCCCCAAGGGGATTCCCAGCAGGGTTCCTCTGGCTTAGCGCTTTTCCAAAGCGCAAAATCAAACGGGTCTTTCTTCTTAGGCTCAGTGGAGTCTGCTACATCTACCCGTCCACTGGCTCCTGCTTGCAAATCCTCTAACTTGCGCCCAGAGAGTTTGCCGTAGTCATCAAAGCGACGCACTGAATAGTACACATCCCCATCCGCTTCGTAAGCATAGCCCTTTTGTTCCAACTCACACACCAGTCGCTTGATTCCATCTAAGGTATGAGTCGCGCGGGGGTAAGCATTAGCCTCTTTGACATTCAGCCTTGCCATATCTTCAAAATAGGCATCAATGAAGCGTTCAGATACTGCCTCCATAGAGGTGCCTTCCCTTCGCGCTCGGTTCAGGATTTTATCATCAATATCTGTAAAATTTTGGACATAATTCACATCATAGCCCCGCCATTGTAAGTAGCGACGAGCAGTATCCCAGACCATACAAGTTCTAGCATGACCCAAGTGGCAAAAGTCATACGCCGTAATGCCGCAGCAGTACATCCGGACTTTACCAGTTTCCAATGGCTCAAAGGATTCCTTGCGGCGGGTTAAGGTATTGTAAAGGTGTAGGGTCATGACAAAGAAAAGATAAAATCACCAACAGTGGGCTATAGATATACTTTTGACATCCTCCCTGGTTAAATCAAAGATTATAACCAGGGATTCCTAAGACTCACGACTTAGGTTTCTGTTTCCTTCTCCCCTTGGGGCAGTTTTTCGCACCTGCCTTCCGAGATTTACTCTCTTCGGGTCTTACGGTCGCTCCGCAGACTGACACGGCAAGTCCTGCCGCCAAAATGTTAATTGATGCATTGATATCACGATCGTGGTGAGCATTGCAGGATAGGCAATCCCATTCCCGAATATTCAAAGGTAAAGACTCAACACGATTTAGGCAAACAGAACACAGTTTGCTACTAGGAAACCACTTATCAATGGAAATGGCTTCACGATTATACCATTGAGACTTGTACTTAATCTGACGAATTATTTCCGCCCAGTTGGCCTCACTGATAACTTGAGCTAGTTTGTGATTTTTGACCAGATTTTTCACAGCTAAATCTTCAAACGCAATCAATTGGTTTTCTCTGACCAGTTGAGTAGTTAGCTTGTGGGTAAAATCTCGTCTAGCGTCTTTGATTTGTGCATGCACCCTGGCCAGCTTTAACCTGGCTTTGTAACGATTGTTAGAACCTTTTTGTTTTCGTGACAAAGCTTTTTGGTATTTAGCTAGCTTTTTCTTGAGCTTTTTAAAATGTTTGGGATTGGCAATTTTATCTCCGTCGCTCGTTGTGATCAGGCTGGTAACTCCTAAGTCCAAGCCAACTTGTTTGTCTGTGGTCGGTAAGCTCAAATCTCTATGGTCATCAAACCTAATTGATATCTGCCACCGATCAGATGAATCTAAGCTAACTGTAACAATACTTGGAGTGCAGTTTGCAGGTAACTGACGACTCCAACGAATCGCTAAAGGTTCTTTGCATTTGGCAAGATAGACTTGACCATCTTTCCATTTGAATGCTGACTTAGTAAATTCTGCAGTACCACCATTACGTTTTTTCTTGAAGTTAGGATACTTAGATCGACCGGCAAAGAAATTAGTAAAAGCGGTTTGTAAATGTCTTAATCCTTGCTGAAGAGGAACAGAACTAACGTCATTCAAAAAGAACAAGTCATCCTGTTTTTTCCATTCTGTCAACATTAATGAAGTTTCCTTGTAGCTTATCCGTCTGGAGCGTTTGTACCAACCTGAAGTCCTAGCATCTAAAGCTTTGTTGTAAACAAGTCTTACACATCCTAGAGTTCTCCTCAACAGAGTTTCCTGTTCAGGGGTTGGATAGAAACGGTAACGGTAAGCTTTTTCGACCATTATTTACTCTTTAATATACATTCACATTTTAATATATTCTGTGTAAAATGTCAAGTGGAGGTGCGACCCGTGGCGAATTTAATTCGCCGTTCGCGTAGCGTCGCCTTTGGCGAACGGAAAGCGCACCTAGCAATTCATGAGGGGCTGTGTGGGTCACCTGCGTCCGCACTTTTTACGCCCCGTCTCCCGTTATACCCGTAGGGTTAGCGGGAGATGAATTGCTGTTTTAGATAAAATACGATATCTTGGTATATCTTGATTCTGAACTGTTTTCACAAGTTGCCTTATGCAAACTTTACCGACTGATTCCCCATCTGGTCAAGGGATGGAAGCGCCGAAACAAGGCTTACCCGTTACCATTATTACCGGTTTCCTGGGTAGCGGCAAAACCACCCTCCTTAACCATATCTTAAGTAATCAAGAAGGCGTCAAAACAGCGGTCCTTGTTAATGAGTTTGGTGAAATTGGTATTGATAATGAGCTGATTATCAGTACTGATGATAATATGATCGCCCTGAATAATGGCTGTATCTGCTGCACCATTAATGATGATTTAATTGAAGCAGTTTACAACGTATTGGAGCATCCAGACAAGCTGGATTATTTAGTGGTGGAAACCACCGGATTAGCGGACCCCTTACCAGTGGCGCTAAGCTTTTTGGGCACAGAATTGCGAGATATGACTCGTCTCGATTCTATTGTCACTATGGTAGATTCAGAAAACTTTAGTCTCGATCTATTTAATAGTGACGCGGCAAGTAGTCAGATTGCTTATGGAGATATTATTATCCTCAACAAGACTGACTTGGTAGATGAAGCCAATGTAGACCAATTGGAAACCCGGATCAGAGATATGAAAACTGATGCTAGGATTTTGAGAACTACTAAAGCCCAAGTGCCAATTCCTTTAATTCTCAGTGTTGGTCTCTTTGAGTCCGATAAGTATTTCGACAGCAAAACATCAGATCATGATCATGACCATCACCACCATGATCATGACCATCATCACCATCATGACCATGATCATCACCACCATGATCATGACCATCACCACCATGATCATGACCATGATCACCATCATGACCATGATCACGCTCATCACTATCACTCCGATCACCTACAAATTGACGGATTCACGTCTCTTTCTTTCGAGAGTGACAAGCCCCTAGGGCTTCGGAAGTTTCAGGATTTCCTAGACAATAAGTTACCCTCTAATGTGTTCCGCGCTAAGGGAATTCTCTGGTTTGATCAAAGTCCTCACCGTCACATATTCCACCTCAGTGGTAAGCGTTTCTCTATTGAAGATGATGAGTGGAAAGGTGAACCAAAAAATCAATTAGTGCTGATTGGACAAGATTTAGATCATGATACATTACGTGAGCAACTAAACGATTGTATCTCTTCAGAGTCTACCAATACAGGGACGGGGATTTGGTAAGTAATTGTTGAATTGAGAATGAAGAATGCAGAATTAAGTGCGTAGGGTGCGTTAGGGGCGGACTTGTCCTTATTTTTGGCTTAGAGCGCCAAGGTTGGGATAGTCCGCCCCGTAACGCACCACCGGGTAAAACAGCAAATATTGAGATGCACCATTTAGATTGGGATACCTAAATTACTGAAAGGGAACAGGGAACAGGGAACAGGGAACAGGGAACACGCAATTTAAATGCACATCAGCTTATGGCTTAACTAATTTTGATCATTTGATAATAATAATATTATGAAAGTGGTATTTTTCAGACTAATTCACCACACTTAATCTAGCAGAGCCATAATTAATTATAATATTCATTATTTATTATCGAGAGACATCTTATATCATGTCCGGATAATTAGCGATAAAAAACTTTCTCCCTTGAAACCTTACTCCTTTACTTCTGCCTTCTGCCCTCTGCCTTAGATTTGGGTAGAGTGTAAGTATTCAACCGGACATGATATTATGCCTCAATCTCCAATCCCCTCAATTAAAGCTGCTAGAAAAAGTAAATTTAATTTACCACCAGGACCAAAAGGATATTTACTGTTTCAACTTTCTAAACTTCAGCATCAGCCAATTGAATATTTTGGGCATATGTGGCAGGAATATGGAGATTTAGTACGCCTGCCAATCATGCCAGGATTGACTTTACATTTGGCGAGCCATCCAGATCATGCAGAACATATTTTGTCTAGCCATCAGGAACGATATGGAAAGCCAGATCTATTTCTCAAATCCATGAACTTACTTCAGGGGCAAGGACTTTTTACCAGCGAAGGAGAGGTTTGGCTTCGACAGCGACGCTTAATGCAGCCAGCATTTCATCAAAAGCAATTGGTTAAACTTCATAATGTAATCCTTGATTGTGTAGAATCACTTTTGCGTGAATGGTCGGAAAAGCCAGAAGGCGAGATTATTGATATTGCAGCCGAAATGTCACGGCTTACCTTAAAAATTGTCAGTTCCACCCTATTCAGCTTTTTGGCAAAAGGAGCCCCACATCTCAATACGTAGTATGAGTGTGGTCAGAAGTTACCGCAAGAAGAGTGGAGCCTTTATAGTTGGCAGGCTATGCATAAAAGAGGTGCGACCCGTGGCGAATTTAATTCGCCGACGGAAAGCGCACCTTTGGTTAAAACTCGTGGAATAAGGCTCCACTCTTCTAAGGTTTCATCTCCGGGAGGAATTTTGCACAGAGTATGCACGGAAGTGGGAGACGAGCTATAAAACTTCTGAGCAACTCTGAGTAAGTCATTCCTCTTCTGTCGGCATCTTCTTGTAACTGCCTTTTTTCAAATTCGGTAACTCTAACTACCAGTTTTTGCTCTTTCATTATGGGTTGACGCTTGTCGCTACAACTGCTATATTAATAATAGGTCTAAAAACAGGAATTGACAACAATGAGAACAGCGTATCAATATCGGTTAAGGCTATCAAAATCACAGGAAGTAGAAATAGAAAGATGGCTTGACATGCTGCGACACCAATACAACTATCTATTGGCTGACCGATTTAACTGGTATGAACAAAATCGCTGTTCTATCAACTCTTGTCCTCTTGTCTGTTATTTACCTGAGCTTAGAAATAATCCTGATTACTTTTCACAAAAGCGAACTTTACCTCAACTAAAGAAAGATAGGCACTGGTATAGTGCGGCTCGTTCCTAGGAAGAGACTCCTGAAACAGGAGAGGTAAAACTAGGGGAATTCGCGGGAAATATCCCGAAATCCTAACTATCTGTGGGATGGTGGTGAAAACCCACCCCTTTA
>NZ_JAAHIG010000226.1:0-15016 GCF_010692305.1 Moorena sp. SIO4G3
TTGGTAAGCACAGAACCAGCTGCCACAGTGACATCCTCTCCTAAAGTTAGTGGTGCCACCAGAACACTATTGGAACCAGTCTTAGTGCGATCGCCTATCTCAGTTTTATGCTTTTTAACACCATCGTAATTGGCAGTAATGGTACCTGCGCCAATATTCACTTGGGACCCTAGGGTAGCATCTCCCAAATAAGATAGATGAGAGGCATTAGTGCGATCGCCTATCTGAGTATTTTTCAGTTCCACAAAATTTCCGATACGGCAGGATTCTCCTACTTGGGCATTACCCCGAAGATGGGAATACGGACCAATACGGGTGCCATCTTGAACCACAGAATCACTTACCACTGAATATAGCACGGTCACCTTATCACCCAACTGGCTATTTTCAATCAGACTCCCTGGGCCAATCCTGCTACCAGCACCAATCACCGTCTTACCCCGCAAATGAGTTTGGGGCTCGATGGTGACATCAGGTTGCAATTGGACAGTCTCATCAATAGTGATACTGTTTGGGTTAATTAATGTCACCCCTGCCTTCATCCAGTCATCCTTAATCCGCTCTTGCAAAATCTGCTCAGCCATGGCCAGCTGTTTACGGTCATTAATCCCGAGAATTTCGTGGGTTACTTCCACATCCACTGCCATTACTGGATTAACCATGGTAACCGCATCCGTTAGGTAATACTCATTTTGGTCATTATCCGCAGACAGTTTTGGTAGGACCAAAGCCAATTGAGACCAGTTGAAGCAATACACACCAGCATTGATGCGGTGATTTTGCTTTTGAGCATCAGTGCAATCCCGGTGTTCCACAATCTGTTGCAGCTGATTGTTACTATCACAGAAAACCCGTCCATAGCCCGTGGGATTCGGCATATGGGCAGTTAGGATCGTAGCCCCATTGTTATGGGCTTGATGGCTTTCTAAAAGTTGTTTAATGGTGTCGGGACGCAACAGAGGAACATCACCATTTAAGACCAGTAAGTCTCCGGTATCGTCTGCCAAGTAGGGCAACAGTTGCTGGACGGCATGACCAGTACCCAATTGCTCTTTCTGTTCAACGAATTCTACATCCGTGTAGGCGCTCAGACTTTCTTTTACCCGTTCACTCTGATAGCCACAAATCACTATCACTCTGGAGGGGTTAATCGAAACACAACTGTTGATCACTCGCTCCACTAGAGTTTGTGAACCCAAACGATGACAGACTTTGGGCAGGTCAGATTTCATGCGAGTTCCGCGTCCTGCCGCTAGAATTGCTACTGCAACCATAGATTAGCTTTTTGCTTCCATCTTTGCATCCCTATCATACTAAGACTTGAGCTGAGTTCAATGTCATAAATTGGCAGTTTTGTTAAAGATGCATGAGAGAGAATTCAGAATTCAGGAGAAGAATGATGAATTTATTGGGAGAATAAATAGGATTATTACCGATTAAACTGTTATTAATTACTAATTAAGTAGAAAATTCCCGTATTATGACTATAGGAGGGGAATAGGGAATCGGGAGTAGGGAATCGGGAATCGGGACTGCATCGCTTAAACCTGTCTTGCCTTTTGCCTTTTGCCTTTTGCCTTTTGCCTTTTGCCTTTTGCCTTAAAAAGTGGTGCGTTACGGGGCTACTGGCTACGAAGTTGAATATGATGGCAATCCCACCCCTAACGCACCCTACCCCCTACTCCCTACTCCCTACTCCCTACTCCCTGTTCCCTATTGCCTATTCCCTATTCCCTTTGCTCTCTCAACCAACGCTTTTTCCAATGGGAGGTTGGTTCAAGTAACGAGTTTTGCTGCTCTAGGCGGCGTCGGTGTAAAATGTCTGAGGCTGAGTCTGATAAATTCGGGTCTCGGTAAGGTACAGCGGCACGAGTTTGCAAATGTTCTTGCTCTCGGATTGATAAGCTAGGTAAATCAGTTTCAGTAAAGCTAGCAACAGTACCGGGTTGCCGATTTCCCACTTCAATGGTAGAGCCAATCGTAAACCCAGCTGTGATCAGGGCAATTCTGACTGCTGCAGCACAAGAGTAGGTGGCTAGTCTACCGGTGTCTGAGCAACATTGGGCTAAGTGTTGAATAAATTCTAGAGTCCACAATTGGGGACAGTTAGGTGGGGAAAAGGGGTCAAGAAAGATAGCATCGGCTTGGAAGTTAGCTTGTTGCACCTGTTGGATAGTCTCTCTGGCATCACCGAGATAGAGTTGAGCTTGGCATTGGTCGGTTTCAAGCAATCCAGTGGTTGCCAGAGCTTCTAATAGTTGGGGGATAGGATTGGGAAAGAGATTCAGCCAACCCTGAGCGATCGCAGCTTGTGGTACCGTAGAGTCTGACTCTAGGGCAACCAGTTGGACATGGCAGTGGGGATTGTGTGTCCAAATTTCCGTTAGGGCAGCAGCTGTGTTGTAACCTAGACCATAACAGATATCCAACAACCGTAGCACTGGCTGTTGGGCTTTTTGGGCTAGTTGGCAGGGTTTGACAAACTTCAGCTGGGCCTCTTCTATGGCACCTTGTCGGCTGTGATAGGATTCACCAATTTCTGAACAGAAGAAGGTGAATGAGCCATCAGCAGTCATTTCCGGTGTGAATACCTTTTGATCGGGCATTAGGAAGTAGGGAGTAGGGAGTAGGGAGTAGGGGTAACAGGGAACAGTTAATGTAGGGTGGGCAGTGCATCAGACAGATTCACCTTGCTTGCCAATCGGGTTGGTAGGCACTGCCCACCATCGGATTAATCACAATGGTGCAGGTCTGAGTCTAACCCCTTCTTCACCTAGAGCCTAGAGCCCTTATGCCTAGAGCCTTCTTGAATTTATAATAATTGGCGTTGCTGAATTAAGGTATAATTTAAATAATTACACAGAGAAGGATCTGGAACATCCCAAAATTTAAGATAGTGAATTACTAGTCGAATTGAATGTCGCCACATTTCCTCCGATTTGGAGTAGCAAAGACTTTTTCGCTTGATAGACTATTTGGTTCCTGATCTTAACTAAGCTGTTGTGCATTTTAAATGCACAACAGCTTATTACTTACGACTCAAAGGCCGAGGTCTAAACTTCGGTAGTGGTAAACAAGTAGCTAAACCACTACATCTTTACCACTACCTAAACTTGTTACCTCGTCCAAACGTTATTCGCGTATAATGTTCCTATCCCAGCCCACTGTATTTGATTTTGATTAATCAGAGTACCTATGTAAACTCGATCATCTGGGAAGTTAACTCGTATTACATCTGGGTCACTACAGATCACAACACCACGCCCATTTGGACGAGTACCCATAGTGATCGTAACCTGCATATCCTCCACTGTGATCTCAGATTGACCCCATGTTCCTGCTATACTCATCATTTACCTCTTGCTGTAATTAATTTCAATTAACACATTTATAATGTCAAATCTAACTCTGGCTTGACATTACCCTTGAGGGTACCTTTGATGTTAAGAATAATTACTGACATTAATCGGCATTGCATAGTAGGATTGACTTGGGTTCATTATCTGGCGAGAAATGTGATGCTATTACTCCCGGGAGCGCAACTCCTAAAATCAGACCCTGATTCAGCAACGCCTAATAATTAATGGTAAAAGCCCGTTTCTCCCTAAGCTGAGAGTATCGAAATCCCCTATGGCACATCCTTTTCAAACACCCCACAGCGGATATCACTGGGACGGTAAAAGCGATCGCTTTTTTGAAGGTTGGTACTATCGGGTGACGTTACCCAGTTGTGGTCAGACGTTTGCGTTTATGTATTCCATTGAAGACCCCATCGGTGGTCAACCCTCTAGTGGTGGTTCAGCCCAAATTCTAGGCCCTGATGATCAGTATCTGTGTCGTACCTTTCCCCATCCGGAACAGTTTTGGGGGTCATCGGAATCCTTAGGTCTAGGACATTGGGGTAAAACTAAATTACAAATAACTCCTCAATACCTTGACCCCGATAAATTTGAGTATCAAATCAAGGAAGGATATCAGGCTACAGCTACCTTGAATCAAGGGTTTATTCGGGACCCAGCCAACGGACGCTATTGTGATTGGCGCTATGAAATTAAACCGATTTATGGCTGGGGAGATCTCGGAAAAGCCCAGCAATCAACCGCTGGCTGGCTTTCGTTTTTACAGATATTTGAACCAGGATGGCAAATTTTGATGGCCCACGGTTTAGCCACTGGCTGGATTGATTGGAATGGTAAGCTCTATGATTTTACCAATGTCCCGGCCTATGGGGAAAAAAATTGGGGTCGTGCTTTTCCTAAGAAGTGGTTTTGGCTTAATTGTAATAGTTTTACCGATCAACCAGACCTGGCTCTGACTGCTGGTGGTGGTAGACGGGAAGTAGTGGGCTTGGCAGAAGCAGCTGCTTTGATTGGCATTCACTACGAAGGTAAATTTTATGAATTCGTGCCGTGGAATTCAGAAGTAAGCTGGCAGATCCAGCCTTGGGGAAATTGGCAGATGCAAGGGCGCAATGGTGAGTATGAAGTAGAGTTAACTGGCACAACTGACTATCCTGGTACACTTCTACTAGCTCCGACCAAACAGGGGTTAGATTTGATTTGCCGAGATACTATGCAAGGTCAGCTGAGGTTGGAACTTAAACAACGACGTGGGGATAACGTTGAACCGATTTTGATAGCTGAAAGTAATTTATGTGGATTAGAAGTTGGTGGTGAGCCTTGGCAAAAACCCTGGAATTCTTCTGCTAAATTGCCTTGGATTTTGTGATATAGCGCTACGGGCAAGGCAAGAGGCAAAAGGCAAAAGGCAAGAGGCAAAAGGCAAAAGGCAAGAGGCAAGAGGCAAAAGTTGACTACCACAGCTTTTCAGCTTTTATAGCGTTTATCATACCTATGAGGTACAGTCTTGATTGGCGCTTATTGCCTTAAGACCTTCTTGCCTTGCTGCCTTCTGCCTTAAAAGGATAAGCAATGTCGCTCATGACTCTGAGAATTGCTATATCGTCGTTGAATTTTATGTTATTAAACAGGAATTATTGAGAATAACTAGACAGCTTGATTAGTCATCAGACTTATATTTGATCTTCATAACATAATTTGTTTTACCTTTGCTTCCTAATGTCACATCGACACCTTCTATACCATCTACATTAATTCCCAAAGCAACATCACGGCTCATCTGAATCTCCATTTCATCAACGTTTTGCTTGCGCCCCTCCTCAATGACTGACCTTATGATTGCACTATCATCTTGAGAAAGATTACCTGGTGATTTCACTAGATCTACTACATATCTAATAAGTGCCCATTCAGTTTTATAAGTTAAAAATATATCGATAAAGGTTTTTCCTGTAAATTTAAATTAAAGCTTCTTTGTTTTATCGTTATAAACTAGTGTCATAGCATCATTTAGTTTTTAATAACACCTTCGCCAATCTAGGATATTAAAAATTGCAATTAGTTAGTATGGTATGATACTTGGTATTAACCCGAATACAGTATCTCAAAAGCCCATTTTTTACGGGAAATTACTTAATCCTTATAAGTTGGGTTATCAGCCTTAGTCATACTATATATAAATTCTCAATTATTTGTCAAATATGCAAACTATAAAATAGTTGCTGGTATTGGTTTATAGCGATATTTTTTTGCTATTTTACGAATCCCTTAGGACTTCTATACCAATCCTATATGAATTGTGAGAATTTTTTTCCCTTTTCCCTACTCCCGTCTTGATGCAGTCGCTCATGGGGGAAACCCCCGCAGGTCGGCGCTGCATCGCTACTCCCTGTTCCCTGTTCCCTGTTCCCTTTGGTATATATCAACCCAAAGACCGCAGAAAATTCCCTAACCCTACACCAATAAACGTAGCTACTGCATAACCGAGAGTACCGCAAAGAATAGCAGGAGTAACTAGCTTATCCCACTGCCGTGCTGTCGCCATAGCCGCTGCTGTAGTTGGCCCACCCATATTAGCATTCGACGCAATCACCAATTCAGCTAAATCTAAACCCAGCAATCGTCCAACTCCCAGTAGCACTAACAAATGGATGGCGAGAATTAATCCAGCAAAAATAAACAGAACTGATCCGACTCGTAGCACTATTTCCACATTAGCGCTGGCTCCAATTACAGCAAAAAATACCTGCATCAGCAGATAGCCAATTTTTTCTGCAGCCGTTATCCTACTTAAATAGCTTGGGAATACTGTCGCTAGCATCACAATTAAAACTGTTACTACCAGAATTCCCCCTTTGTTGAAACCCAACCAGCTAGCGAGACCATAACCTACAGCACAAGCAATCATACTAATCGCTAATGCCAAACTGATTTGCATAACAGAGAGTTGTTGTCGAGACTGGGAATCAAAGATACTAAACTGGCTAGAATGAGTATTTTCATGGGAACGTTGGTTAGGAAAAATTCCCCGTAGCCACTTGATTGAAGGTAAAGAAAACAGCACTAAAAAGTACAAGGTCATCACTAAATTATCTGCTGCTACCCCAGCACTGAGTAAATCTCCTGCTCTTAATCCAGTGCTTTCAGCGGTTGCCGCAAAATTAACAGAACCACCAATATAGGTAGCACAAAAAATTGCTGCCAACTTCCAACCTTCTTCTCCTAAAGGAATGAGATAGTAAGCCACTACTGTGCCTAATATTGTTCCCACTGCACCAATTCCATAGGCAATTAACGTAGGTCCAGCCTCTCGCACAATCCGAAACAAATCAGCTTGGAATAGTAGTAAAGGAATCGCTAAAGGAACTAAATAAGACCAAACCACACCATAGGCGGGAGCATCCGGTGGAATAATCCTAAGATTGGATAGGATGAAGGTTACTAAAATGGTGACAACCGCCCCAGATAGTTTAGCTCCCCAAGGAGTACGTTCTGCCCAGAATCCAATTGTTGCTGCTGACAGCAACACAGCCCATAGAGCGAAATCTTGATTAGGATTTATAAGAGAGGTTGCCATGTATTTTAGGAATGCTTATCTAAAAGCTTTTGAAAATAGATTGTCCAGGGTTTGGCTATCTTGGTCTAGGTCAGCTTCGGTATAGGGAAGGTAAGCTTTTTCCTCCTTGAGCTGAAGGGCGGCAGCCCCGCGCCCTACCTGAAAGGTGGGCGTCTTGAAGTTACCGTAAGACAGGGTCGCCTTTATAGTTGGCAGGTTATGCAAAAAAAGGTTAACGATTATTGATTAAGGCTCCACTGTCTAAGGCGCGCGTCTCTAGGAAGGATAGCCCGGTGATGGAGTGAAACGCTTGGCACCAATCAGGAACACTTTGGATTCGGCAAAGCCGACGCGGGGCGCGTTCAGGGAAACGAGCTATCAAGCTCCTAAGTAACTCCGATTGGTTCATTCCTATTCGCTCAGCTTCTTGTTCTAACTTCTTTTTTTCATATTCGGTTAACCGAATTGTCATCTTTATTGTTTTCATTATGACTTCCCATATGAGTAGATTTGTGCTATTATTATAGTAGGTCGAAAAACCGAGATGCAAGTGTTATGATATTAGCATACCAGTACCGGTTAAGGTTAACAAAAAAGCAAGTGATTGAAATGGAGCGATGGCTGGAGATGCTAAGATTTCAATACAATTACTTGTTAGCCGATCGCTTTAGGTGGTATGAGGAGAATCGCTGTTCTATTAATGCCTGCCCACTTGTTTGCCATTTGCCAGAACTCAGAAATAATCCTGATTACTTTTCACAAAAGCGAACTTTACCTCAGCTAAAGAAAGACAGACCCTGGTACGCAGACATTCATGCTCATGTATTACAGGACTGTGTTAAGCGAGTAGATCTAGCTTTTAAACGATATCTCAAGGGGGATTCCAAAGGTAAAAAGAGTGGTAGACCTCGATTTAAAGGTAAAGGGCGTTACCGCTCCCTAACTTTCCCGTCTATAGGTAAAGACCCTATCAAGGGCAACCTTTTAAAGTTGCCTAAATTTGGATGGGTCAAAATGATCTACCACAGGCCAATCCCTGAAGGATTCAAAATAAAGACTGCTACTATTACCAAAAAGGCTGAAGGTTACTATGTGACCTTATCTATTCAGGATGACACTATTCCCGAGATTATTCCGGTTAATGAAGTTTCTAATCCGATCGGAATTGACATGGGTCTGAAGTCATTCTTGATTAAGTCTGATGGTTCTGAAGTAGATATTCCTCAGTATTATAGAAAGGCTCAAAAGCGACTCAAAAAAATCCAAAAAGCTGTTAGCCGATCGAAAAAAGGTAGCAGCAATAGGAGAAAAGCTGTAACTAAGCTAGGTAAGGCTCACAAAAAAGTAGCTGATACCCGAAAAGATTTCCACTTTAAAACTGCTAAAGACTTACTCGATAGTCATGATCTGGTAGCTCATGAGAAATTAAACATCAAAGGTCTAGCTAGGACTAGGATGGCTAAGTCAGTTTTAGATGCTGGATGGGGACAATTCCTATCAATCCTTGCAACCAAAGCTGAAAATGCTGGGTTGTTAACGATTGGAGTCAATTCCAGAAACACCAGCCAGAACTGTTCTAATTGTGGAAAGAAAGTACCCAAGAAATTAAAAGACCGCACCCATTTCTGTCCACATTGTGGATATGTTGCGGATAGGGATATAAATGCGGCAAAAAATGTCTTGAATTTGGCGGTGGGGCATCCCGTCAGAAGTAAAGCTTGCCGAGCAACCGAACCGTTGGGTGGTGTTGGCAAGAAGCCCGCGTTGTCCCGTTAGGGCAACGTCGGGAGTATGTCACGAATTGGTAGGTTTCCCAGCGAGAAGAGAAGTTAAGGATTCTGCGGGAGAGGTCACCTACTTGGAGTTGACTAGCGATTTCATCGGGGAGTTGGATCGTAATTTCCATAGGGGTGATCGGAGTCTGTCCATAGATGCAGTGTAACTCCAAAGTTAGGGAGCAGGGAGCAGGGAGTAGGGAGTAGGGAAGAGAGAATAGGGAACTTCAGATCAGGAAAAAAATCCTGTGTACCTCATAGCTATGAGAACCGCTATATAAGCTTATGAACAATAGTGCTAATTTATCACAACATTAAAAACTCTTTGGAGCTCTTTCCTACTCCCTGCTCCCTACTCCCTACTCCCTACTCCCTACTCCCTACTCCCTATTCCCTACTCCCTATTCCCTTTCTCCCAATCACTCAAATTTCCAAATCTTAATCGTATTATCTTGAGAACTACTAGCAATGGTAGCACCATCATGGCTAATAGCAACCGTAGTAACAGCGCCTAAATGATCCGTAAGAGTATAAAGCAATTCACCACTACCAGGATGCCAGATTTTGACAGTCTTATCGGCACTACCACTAATCAACGTATTCCCTTGAGGGCTAATGGCAATAGATTTAACAGCATGGCCATGTCCTGTGAGAGTAAGCAACGGTTTCTTTGGTATTTGTAAATACCGATCACTCTTGAGCAACCAAATCTTAATGGTTTTATCAGCACTGCCACTAATTAAGATTTTACCACTAGGGCTAAAGGTGAGTGACTCTACCGATGCCGAATGTCCAGTAATCGTTGCGCTGAGCTTACCAGTTACTAAATTCCAAAGCTTAATGGTTTTGTCAGCACTACCACTAGCTAGCAGTTGTCCATTTTTACTAATAGCTACAGTATTAACTGTTCCTAAATGGCCAAACAAAGTTGTCTGTAATGATGCCTTCTTCAGCATCCAAAGTTTAATCGTCTGATCCGCACTACCGCTAGCTAGTAATTGGCCATTGTGACTAATTGCCAGACACTTTACCCAAGCAGAATGTCCACAAAGGGTATGGATTAAATTTCCCGTATACCCATGCCATAGTTTAATGGTATTATCCCAACTGCTACTAGCGATAATTTCTCCATCTGGACTAAACCCAACCGCCTCAATGACATTTAAATGTCCTGAAAGTTTGGCGACAACTGTTTTAGCTTGCCAGTTAAAAATGGTGATAGTTTTGTCTGTACTACCACTAACTAAAGTTTCTCCCTTCGGGTTAAACGCGATAGAATTAATTCCACTCGACTCTTCGGAAAAAGTCTGTACACATTTCCAAGTAGGAGTCTCAAACTTAGGGGTAACTGTTGTAGATAAAGACGTTACTGGTATAGCAGCGAAATCCTCTGGTAAACCCAGTGCTGCTAGGACTTGAATGGCTGATTGATAGCGTTGGTCTGGTAAATTCTCTACCATTTTGTTGAGGATGCGAATCAGCGGAGCACTGACAGGTTGCCTGAGGTAATCGACCCAAACCCACTTCCCTTCCAGACTATTAAACATATCAAAGGGGTGAACATTGGTAAGCAGATGAATACAGGTAACCCCTAAACTGTACAAATCGCTGGTTGCGATCGCTTTTCCCATCAACTGTTCCGAAGCCGTGTAAGCCGCAGAGCCAATCATAGTTCCCGTTCGTGCTAGCACAGTTTTTGTAGTCAGCTTAGCAGCACTGAAATCCACCAGAAACAGTTCGCTCCCCCTTCCCCCCCAAGAATAAAACCTCTTCCTGGTTTTTCGTGTTGGTAACTTGGACAAAGAGGACTCAGGAGGAGGCCGACGAATGATATTGTGCGGATTGATATCCCGATGAATTACCTGATGACTATGGATAAAGCGCAGCACTGGCAGCAATTCAATCAGGACTTGCCGAACCTGGTTTTCCCTAAACGTCCCTTCGGTTTCCAGTTCTGTGGCTAAGCTTTCACCCTCGATATACTTGTGAACTAGAGCAGGTTCTCCTGCGATACCTAATTGATGATCCGCCTCAAAATAGGCCAGAAGTTCAGGAATCTGAGGATGTTGTCCCAGAACTTGCAGCCTAGTCGCTTCTTGGCGGAAAGACTCAGCCGCTTTCTGAGCATTGTTGGTATCTTGATTTTGTAAGGATAACTGTTTGATGATACACTTAGTCTTGCTATCATCTGCCTCATCCACCCCCAGAAAGGTGCGCCCCATACCACCAATACTAATTAGCCTCAGAGCACGGAAGCGTCCGCCTAATCGTAATCTATGGCCACAATAGGCACAAAACCTGGCCTGATTGGGATTTTGAGGATTTTGGCATTTAGGATTAAGACAGTAGCTCATGATATGGGGTGGTCAAGTCGAAGGGTTGGCAAGTTGACAAGTTAGCCAGTTGACAAGTTAGCCAGTTGACAGATTTGTTGAAAGTATTCCCCAAGTTTTCCCCAAGTTTTCCCCAATGTTAACTGTTGCAAACCAAGCAATAAACGTCAGCAGTCACCCCTCAGCTGTCAGCCGTCAGCAGCTGTCAGCGGTCAGTTGTCAGCGGTCAGTTGTCAGCCGTCAGCTATACAGAAACCTTGGCCAAAAGGCCACGCTACGCGAACAACAAACCAACCTACCCTTAGGTAAGGCCAAAGGCGAACAACCTTCGACAAACCCACCTTCAACCTTGGCCTTTGGCCACGCTACGCGAACAACCTTGGCCTTTGGCCACGCTACGCGAACAACCTTGGCCTTTGGCCACGCTACGCGAACAACCTTGGCCTTTGGCCACGCTACGCGAACAACCTTCCAGATGAGGCACCCCTAACCCAAAGGTTGTTACACACTACCGAAAGTTGGGATTGGACTAGCATTCTGACGATTGAAGCTCGGTAGATCAACCCGGGTGATATTGCGGCTTCTGACCGCTAATCGGTAACTGACACTCTGGAGTTCTGCGTGGAGTTGTCGGTTTTCCCGCTGTAACATGGTCACCTTCTCTTTGACTGGTGCCATCCGTTCCGAAAACTTCTGGTGATAAATTTTTGGTAGCTCTTGTACCACTTGTTCTAACTGACGAGAGCGCTCGGTTAATTCTTCTACTGATTCCCGCAATTGCTTAATTTCCGTGTCACGGGTGGCAATTTGCTGTTGATAAAATTCCACCTGCTGCTCGACATCGTGCAACTGTTCTCGCAAGACCACCATCTGAGCCTTATGGCGCTCAGACACCTCTTGGGGAGGTTTGAAATTAGCATTACCCTTCACCAAGCGGAATAGTTCTTGAGACAGCTGCTGCACTAACTGGTCTCTAAGCTGTAACTCTTCCCGTAAGTGAGATACTTCCGTTTGCAGAGCTGATCTCGATAGGGTTTCAATCTGCCTCACCATGGCTTACCACTCCAAGTAAATATACAATTTTCAATAGTAGATGCGAACCGGGGGTGTCGATCACTGATCACAAAATATACTGTTGCAGCTAATGTACCATCCAAACCCGGCCATTGACCATGCCATAGCACATCTAGCCCAGATCACCTTCAGGTTTAGAGTTTAGCTTCCTCCGCTCTTATGCCCCACAACGAACATGCGCAGCATGAGTGTTTAAAGTTACCGTAAGGACAGTGGAGCCTTGTCTTGATGCAGTCGCTCATGGGGGAAACCCCCAAGACCGCGCAAATCACGCTAATCAATAAGTTTTAACCTTTTTCCCATAGCCTGCCAACCATAAAGGCTCCACTGACAATCAGGTTTCGTCTCCAGGGATGAATCGCGGACAGGATCTATTGGATCTCGGAAGCGAGCTATTAAACTTCTGATCAGCTCGGACTGGGTCATTCCACGTCTATTCGCTTCTTGTTCCAATTGCCTTCTTTCAAACTCAGTAACTCTAATTGTCAATTTTTTATTTTTCATTTTAACTTGCCATTTGGCCGTACTTATGTTAATATTATTATAGGTCGATAAAGCTAAAGAGCAAGTAAAATGAGAATAGCTTATCAGTACCGACTAAAACCTACAAAACAGCAAAAAGCCAAGATAGATCACTGGCTGTCAATGTTGTGCGCTCAATATAACTATCTGTTAGCTGATTCGGCAAAGCCGACGCTACGCGAACGGTTTCGCTGGTACGATCATAATCGCTGTTCCATTAACGCTTGCCCCCTTGTTTGCCATCTTCCCGAATTAAGAGATAACCCGAACTACTATAGCCAAAAGAAAACTTTACCCAACCTCAAAAAAACTCATCCTTGGTACAAGGATATACATTCACAGGTGCTTCAGGATGTTGTTAAACGGGTAAAACTAGCTTTCGACCGATTTGTCAAAGGAGATAAAAATGGGAACAGGAGCGGTAGACCCAGATTCAAAAAACAACACCGCTACCGCACCTTTACTTATCCCCAGCTCAAAGAGGGATGCTTACAGGGCGACCTAATCGACTTACCTAAGATAGGAAAAGTCAGAATTGTTTTACATCGTCCTGTTCCTGATGGATTTAAAATAAAAACAGCTTCAATCACCAGAAAGTGTGACGGGTATTATCTGGTTTTGTCTCTAGAGGATAAAACTGTTCCCGTTCGCGCAGCGTCGGCTTCGTCGAAAGTTAAACCTAACATTAATCCTGATTCAATAGTCGGTATCGATGTTGGTCTTAAGGAGTTCTTGACTACTTCCGAAGGAGAAACTATTGGGATTCCACAATATTACCGAAAGTCTCAAAAAAGACTGAGGGTTATACAGAAAAGGGTATCTCGTAGGAAAAAAGGAAGCAAAAATAGACTCAAAGCTATTAAACAGCTTGGCAGGCAGCATAAAAAAGTAGCAGACAAACGGAAAGACTTCCACTTTAAGACCGCTAATTATTTGCTGTCAAAATATGATATAATAGCTCACGAAAAACTGAACGTAAAGGGACTGGCTAAATCCCGATTAGCTAAATCTGTCTTAGATGCTGGGTGGTCAAGCTTTCTGACAATCCTAGCAAGCAAAGCCTTAAATGCTGGTTAGAAGTTACCGTAAGATAGTGGAGCCTTATTACAAGAGATTTAACCTTTTATGCATAGCCGTTCGCGGAGCGGCTCTGAAAGAGCATCAACCATAAAGGCTCCACTATCTAAGGTTTCGTCTCCGGCTTGTTGGCGGTTCCAGTAAGCGCTCAGAATACCTCACAGAATTGCTCCAATTGCGGCAAAAAGGTTCCTAAAAAGTTGCATGTCCGTTGGCACGATTGTCCACATTGTGGTTGTAGTCTAGATTCGCCGAAGGCGACGCTACGCGAACGAGACCATAATGCAGCGATCAATATACGAAATAGAGCGGAAGGGCAGTCCGTTCTTAAAGCCCAGCGCCTCCTAAGGGATACCCGGATTGGCTGGGAAGCCTACACTGAACCCAACGGGTCAGTGTAGGAGCTGTCACAATTCTTCATTCTTCATTCTAAATTCTGATTTATTTCACCAAAGCCCGGAAACGAATAAATCCATAGGAATTGGGTGGGTTTCCGGGGGAATCAGCGTTTGGCACATCCCCAACTTCCACTACTACTACTCCATTTTGATTGAAGGTGACATTACATCCCGCTGGCACTGAGGTGTTTGGCCCGTAATACCGACCGCGATCGCTATCGGGAATATTAGTAAGATAGATGTTCGGTTCAGCTGGACCACCTGAGGCTAGGGGAGTGGTGCTCTCGAACATGGCAATCCCGACATCACTACTGGGGAAGCCAGCAGTGGCATTAAATGAGTCTGAAATAAAGGTAGTTTCTCCAGGCACTCGGTCGCAGATGCGCAGGTTTTTAGCATTGTTGCTGCCATTGGAGAGGAAGTAAACAGTATACTCTAACTCATCCCCTGGCATGACTTGGCCAGAGTTAATTAATCCCCGTAGATACACATCAGGATTCGGCCAGTTGGGGTCATTGTCATCGGCAGCACGCTCCGAATTAACGTTATTCTCAGAACTGCCACCATCAATGCCATCGATAAAGGGTGAACCGGATTCCGGTAGCTCTATCCACTGGTTGGTATCTTTGGGTTTAATAGCAGTAATCCGCTTGACCAGAATCACATTGGGCAAGATATTGTTATAAACTCCAACACTAGTTTGGCGTACACTAACCGTATCTGTATCCCTGGTTTCCAGGAATTCAGGACAACGGCCATTGGCATCATTACTAAGGGTATGCTCCCAACAAGCACTAGTATTTCCGTCTTCTCCATTGGGGGTGAGACTAATCGATTGACCAGTGCTTGCCCCATCTAAGTCTCGTTGGTAGGTGTCATCCCACAGATTCAATTCAGCTGACGGTGGAGTATTGATGGCGTT
>NZ_JAAHIG010000227.1:0-14999 GCF_010692305.1 Moorena sp. SIO4G3
CTCCGTATTCTGACAGTTTTAATTGCACTGGTTGGTCGGCTATCAGGTGTAAACTAATAGGCATTTATAGCAGTCGAAGTAAAGCCTAAGACATATTTCTGCTCCCTGCTCCCTTTAAACCAAAATACTATGTCCTAAACTATACTTCGGTTGCTATAAATTTTAATATCGATCCAGTTGTGCAAAAGCCTTCAATCCATCTCCCAATCTCCCAATCTCCCAATATTCCAATATTCCAATCAGCCCCGACTCATAATTTACATGCGTGAAAGCTTAATTATCAATACAATCTCAATCAAATAAATCCGGATTATTGAGCCTATTTTGAAAAATAAATAAAGTCAAACTTAGTCCCATGGTCTATATATAAAATTTTTTAAGGATGGTTATTGATTAGTGGTTAGTTTATTTTCTTTCTAACTACTAAATACAAAAGTAATAACCACCCTCCAAGAAGGTGATTCATCCAAGATGACTAGAAGTCAGTAGCACATAAAACTGCCTATAGTTGGTAACTATAGGAAGCTTTGGTGGAGAAAAATTAATGCACCATAGACGATGGACAATTACCAGCTTCCCTTAAGCGTAAGGAGTATACCATTCACCTTAAAGAGGTTTGAGAGTATTAGCCAAAAGTGTGATCGCATCTTTAACGTCTCCCTGAGCTGATTCTGTGGCGCAAATTAGCATCACCACCACATTTTTACCCAGCTGACGCGCCAAGATCACTCCACTGACTGGCTGAGTCTGACCACCTAGGGTTAAGCTACCTCTCCAAGGAAGAGACACCCCTCCTGGTACTGGCTGAAAATTAGCGGTTTGAAATCCTTCACCCCGCCTAAACTGTTCAATAGCAATCTGTGCTAGGGAAGGGTTGCTTAATGGACGATCTGTCGCTCTTTGTTCTACAAGCACGGTGTAGGCTAAGTTACCATCGGGTGCTTCCATTAAGGGGAAACCAGCTATGGTACTAACCTTATATCCTTCCAGTATACCCACCTGAAAGCGCTTTGTGAGATCTTTATAAGGTTCTTGATTAAGTCTTAAAGTATGGGCTGAGGTATCAGCAGTAGTGGGCGCTGCTAGGGCAGACAATTGAGCTTGAGCTGGTAATGATTGTATTGGTATAGTCAATTGCTCAGGTTTAGACCCTGGGGTGCGCCCCCCAATTATCAGTAATAGGGTAGTTAGCAGAGTTAGACCAATCAGCCAAAGTTGGTTACGTTTCATGGAATTATGCACGAGAAATTATGAAATATCAATTACAATTTTTCCCATTTCAGAATGTAGGGTGCGTTAGGGGCGGGCTCGCCCTAATTTTCCACTTCGTAGCCAGCGTTGGAATAGTTCGCCCCGTAACGCACCACCAAGTAGAATTTAGAATTTAGAATTTAGAATTTAGAATTTAGAATTTAGAATTTAGACTTCACATTTGCTGACTTCAGACTATTTTCCCAAAATTGCTGGGTTGCCGAAATCAAACACACCAGCAATACACCCAGTCATGTATGTAGCTAAAGTTGCTGCCCAGAGAGCTTTCCAGCCAATGGCGCTAATGTCAGCACGACGTTCGGGAACCAGACTCGCTAAACCACCAACAAAAATGCCAAAGGATGCAATATGAGCAAAGCCACAGAGGACATAGCTGATAATCAAAATAGCGCGATCGCTAATTAATCCCTGGGCTGATAGCTGGGCTAACCTAAGATAGGAAGGAATCTCGGTTTGCAATAACCGTTGACCGATCAGCACAGAGGCTTGCCACAGTTCCTGCCAATCTAGGGAAACACCAGTTAGAAAGGTCAAGGGCAAAAATAGTACCCCAAAGATATTATCTAAGGTAATCACACTAAAGATGTTACCGATTAGCTGTAGTAGGGGATTGTCACTAGCAGCCAAATTAGCCAAATAAGCAAAAAAAGTATTGACGAGTGCCACTAAGCCTAAGATAGCAATGACTACAGCGGCAATTCCCACAGCCATCCTCACCCCATCCCATGCTCCCACAATTAAACTATCGATGGGGCTAGGTTTTTTCTGATTCGGGTCTTGTTCCTCTGTTGGTACCTTCCCTAAGGTTTTGGGCACATCGGTTTCTGGCACAATCAGTTTCGCCATCACGAAGCAGGCGGGAATAGTTAGGATAGAAGCGGACATCAAGTGACCAGTAATGGTGGGGAAAGTCGGTCGCAACAAACTGCTATAGAGAGCCAATACTGTTGAAGCAATCGAACCAAAGCAGCATGTAAGGATAGCACACAGTTCGCTGCGGGTCATATCGGCTAAGAATGGCTTGACTGCGATCGCTGATTCAATCCCTACAAAAATATTTGCTGCTCCTGATAGGGATTCAGCACCACTAATACTCATAGTTGCCCGGAATAGTCTGGCAAACACTTGAACCACTGGCTGGATCACACCCATTCGATACAACAGAGCAATCAAGGCGGAAAAGAAAACCACCTGGGGTAGGGAGCGGAAGGCAAAAATAAAGCCGAAATTCAGATTATCTGGAGTGAGGCGATCCCCTGGGACAGAAACGTAAGGAGTTCCCACTGCTCGGTAAATCCAGCGTCCCGCTGGACCAGGACCAACCATCAATTCTGGATCAGGAACAAAGGCAGAATTACCACCACCGAGCATAAACCTAGCTCCTGCTTCTGACGCATCCAAGATAGCATTGAGAGCGTCATTCAAACCGAGGATGAATTGGCGGGTGGGGGCAAACAGGAATATTAACAGTCCCATGACCAGTTGTAAACCAATCCCGAAAATGATCACTTTCCAAGGAATTAGGCGGCGAT
This sequence comes from Moorena sp. SIO4G3, assembly GCF_010692305.1. Classification (NCBI taxonomy): domain Bacteria; kingdom Bacillati; phylum Cyanobacteriota; class Cyanophyceae; order Coleofasciculales; family Coleofasciculaceae; genus Moorena; species Moorena sp. SIO4G3. The sequence goes on from NZ_JAAHIG010000227.1 coordinate 2,805, forward strand.
TCTCTGAACTGAGCCAAGCAATGAAACATAGGGCAAAAATACCACAGAAGGAAATAAGATTGAGATATAAGGGATGAGACATGGGCCCTTGTGTTTCCAATTAGGCAATTTAGCCATGAACTAGCACGATCAGATTCTATGGCAGAGTTACTGGGTCAAGCTAGCAGCTATAACAATATACTATTGAGGGCAATTTCTCGATGGTAGAACCCCTAAAATAGTCTCAGGGAAATAAAGAATCCCAAATTAACGTAACTATTGCCAACTATTACCCCCCGAGACCCCCAGAGGATTGCTATATATATGGATGCTTTTGCCCCCTTACCGCCTCAGTGGACCAAATCAGCCACCCATGCCTTGGAATTCTGTTGTCCTAGTTGTCGAGCATCTGTTCTAGAAGCTGAGAAGGTTTGGATTAATCGCTCCTCACCAGTGATGGGTGAAGACCACCGCCGGAAGTGGCAAGAGTTTTATCAATGTAAGTGTGGCTATGTATGGTGGGCTTGGAGTAGCGATCGCCCACCCTCAGAATTGAGCAATCGAGACCATCCTCCTATCGTTTAACCCCGGAGTCCTTCCCGTTCTTTGGATCTTTGTGGTTAGCTCAAAGCACTCTCAATTTTATTTGTTCTACTAAATTGTCAAGTAAATTAACACCCCTAGTGTTAGATGACCAGCAGATCACCAGGTAAACAGGCAGCTCCAAAAATGCGAACACAAGAGAACGACTGGAGACTTTTCCTACGCCTAGTCCCCTACGCCCGTCGCAGCAAAGGCCCGCTATTTATTGCAATTACTTTATTAATACCCCTGTCCGTAGCAAGTGCCATTCAACCCTTAATTGTCGGTCAGGTAATCTCTTTAATTCGTCAAGAAGAGCGAACTTGGTCTTTCCTATTAGACCGCTCTGTCTCACAGAGCATCAATATTCTGATCACTATACTACTATTAACCATACTAATCCGGTTAGTCTTTGTTGGGATTCAGGGATTCGTGGTGGTGAAGATAGGTCAGAAAATCACTGCTGCTATCCGGGAAGACCTATTTGAGCACGTCACCTCCCTAGCGGTGCGATTTTTTGACCGTACACCAGTAGGGAAATTGATTACCAGGCTCACTAGCGATGTGGAAGCCCTAGGCGATGTCTTTTCCACCGGTGCCATTGGCATCGTGGGTGATTTACTATCCATGATAGTCATTGCTGCCACCATGTTTTTGGTGCAATGGCAACTGGCATCGATCTTAGTGCTAATGCTCCTGCCAGTGACTGCTCTAATTATTTACTTCCAGAAACAATATCGCAAAGCTAACTACAAATCTAGGGAAGAACTTTCCTCCCTAAACGCGATGCTGCAAGAAAACATCTCTGGCATTAATATTGTGCAATTGTTTCGCCGTGAACAATACAATGCCGAGATGTTTCGCACAGTTAACCAAAAATACATCACTGAAGTAGACAAAACCATCTTTAACGATTCAGCGATTTCAGCAACCCTAGAGTGGATTTCCCTGGTAGCGATCGCAGCAGTGTTGTGGAGCGGTGGTCATTTTATCCTCCAAGATCACCTGAGTTTTGGTGATTTGTCGGCCTTTATCCTCTATGCTCAGCGGCTATTTGACCCCTTGCGTCGGTTTTCAGAAAAATTCACTATGCTTCAAGCTGGTTTCACTGCCATTGAGCGCATCAGTGACATTATGAATGAAACCATTGAAATTCGTGACCCCGAAGGGTTGCAGGTCAGACGGTTGCAGGTGGTAGGTTCTCCAGAGCTTGAGGAAGGCAAACAAGACCGGAAACAATCTGGAGATTTACCGATAAAGCCTCCAAGCAGCTTGAATGGTGATCTAGCCCATCACTCTTCTAACTTATCCTTCAGCAATGGTTATACTGAACAACCCTCTAACCTTGGCCTTTCGGCCACCCTACGGGAACAACCTTTGACCAAAGGTCACGCTACGCGAACAACCCTAAACGGAGAGATTTGCTTTGAACACGTTTGGTTTGCTTACAAGGAAGATGAATATGTTCTCAAAGACTTGCACTTTACCATTCATCCAGGGGAAAAAGTTGCTTTAGTTGGTCCAACCGGTGCAGGTAAAAGTTCCATTATTCGGTTGCTGTGCCGCCTCTATGAACCAAGCCAAGGGCGAATTCTCGTAGATGGGATTGATATTCGGGATTTACCCCAAGCAGAACTACGACGCCACATCGGGGTCATCCTTCAGGAGGGATTTCTTTTTGCTGGTGATGTTAAGAGTAATATTTCCTTAGGAGAAACCTACTCCATTGAGGAAATTAAAACCTCAGCGGAGGTGACTAACGTGGCTAGTTTTATCGAAAAACTGCCCCAAAGCTACGATACCCAGCTGCGAGAGCGAGGAACTAATCTGTCTGCTGGCCAAAAACAATTGTTAGCCTTTGCTCGTGCTGCAATTCGTAACCCCCAAATCTTGGTGCTGGATGAGGCAACAGCTAGTTTAGATGTGGCTACCGAGGCTCTGATTCAAGAAGCTTTGGAACGGCTGTTAGAACAGCGGACTGCAATTATTATTGCCCACCGACTGTCCACTATCCGTAATGTAGACCGGATTCTGGTACTAAAGCGAGGAGAGTTAGTAGAGTCGGGAAGCCATGAGGAATTGTTAGGGCAAAACGGATTGTACGCTAGTCTATACAAGTTGCAGATGTTAGGAGATTGATGGCTAATCTAGCATTTTCGGTTCTTCAGTAGCTTTTATGCTAAATTTCAACTTAAAAAACTCAGAAAGCTTACTGTATAAGGAAAATGAGGCTATTTAACTAACAAAATTTTCTGAATACGGCCTCTTTACACTACTCCCTGCTCCCTGCTCCCTGCTCCCTTAGCTAAAGTGTTTATTTAGCATAACAAGTACGGAAGAGCCGCATTTTCATTTAAGATGTGAAACTAGGATTGATGGGAATAGGGAACAGGGAATAGGGAACAGGTAACAGTAGGAAAGAGCGATGCAGCGCGATAAGACCACCCTAAATCATTCCTTGTTCCCTTGTCCGAAGTTCCCTATTCCACCTCAAGTAGCGCTATAAATAAAAATTGTCGTTTCTGCTTAAGATGCGAACGCGCCCCGCGTGACCGTTCGCGTAGCGTGGCCTTTTGGCCAAGGTCAATCGCTAACTCAGGAAGAGTGAAAGGTTCTGCGATCTGTCGTCCCACTGCTGCTGCCACTGGCTTTAAGCTATGAACCAAATCCACCATTGCTTCGATGGAAAGCGCCTGTCTAGCATCAGAAACAGATTTTTCTGGTTCCGGGTGACATTCAGTGACATCCTCCCGGCGCTGATGCTACGCATACAGCGCGGGCTTCCAAGAATCACTTCTTGGATTTCCTGGTTGCTCCCTTGTGGGGTTTCGCCTCTGACCTAGATTGGGTTGTCCCAACCCCCGGTAGACCGACTGCACAGGCAATTTCGATTCCCGACTGTCCATCGGTACTGATCAGTTGTATCCCTCTATTTTTTATGACTTGACCGCTAGCTACATCCCTATCGGTTTTATACCCACAATTAGGGCAATTGTGAACTCTAACACTCAAGTCTTTTTTGACTTGCCCACCACACTCAGGACACTGTTGAGAAGTCCTCCTGGCATCTACTTCACCAAAAAACTTTCCACGCTTCCAGCACACATACTTAACGATGGTTCGGAATTGTCCAAACCCAGCATCAAGCATATACTTACCCAACATCCCTTTGGCAATAGTTTGATAGTCCAAATCTTCCATGAAGATCATATCTCCAGCATCACAAAGAGCATGAGCTTGTTTGAAGTGAAAGTCCTTCCGAGTGTTATCAATTTTGTGGTGAAGTCTAGCAATCTGCATCCGCTGTTTCTCGTAATTCTTAGACCGTTTCTGCTTTCTAGACAACCTACGTTGCAGCACTTTCAGCCTACTTTGCAGGGTCTTAAAAAACTTCGGCGGCTTGACGAGAGCACCATCACTTGTTGCTAAAAATTTTTCCAGCCCGACATCGACGCCAATGGGATGACCATGTGGCATAGGCTCTGGAACACTGACATCACATTGAATGTTGATAGATGCATACCATAGGTCAGCTTTCCGTATTATTCTCACTTGCTTGACCACAAACCCGTTGGGGATTGGGCGATGCAAGTTAATTGGAATCAGTCCTATCTTGGGCAATTTGATGTGCAAGTCCGTAACCGGATTGTCTTTAAACTGAGGGAACAGCAAAGACTTGAACTGCCCATGCTTTTTGAACCGTGGAAAGCCAAAACCACGGGACTGAAAGTACTGCCAACCTTTGTGCAACTGCTTGATAGCTTGCTGAAGAACTTGAGAAGGAACCTCCTTGAGCCTGGGAAATTCTTTCTTAGCGTTGGGCAGGTTGTTAAGTTGATTAATTTCGTTAGGAAACTTTGCTTCAGATGAAATGATGTACTCTTTTTCAAGAGAGCATCTGTCTATCAAGCATTTGCGACTATCACACCAATCTTTGATCTCCCGCAACGCATAGTTGTAAGCACTGCGACAAATTTCCATCGACTCAATTAATCTTTGTTCTTGAGTGGCGTCTGGATAGATTCGGTAGCGATAGTTCAGAGTCAACATCCTAATATTCTATAGGATTTACTGGCGCTCTGCGCAACTGTTAAATTTTGTTAATTCAGGGGGTGTTTAACATGTCTCTTTGGGGCTAAGCCATGAAAAATTTGGCAATTTGTATCGAATGATACTACCCTAGCCAGGGTAATAGCCTCATGTCAATAGTTACTGGGAAATTAGGAAAATACTGAGCTACTACCTCTGGCTTCGATGCAGCCTAATCCCATCTATGCTTGTCTAGTCTTTCACGATTTTTGCCCAATACATGATTTAAGATCACAGCATAAGTGCTCATTGCTCAGTTTAACGAGCCAAAGCCGTTGAATGCTAGTTTGATTGAAGTCAAAGTTCATTCCTCGTTACGAGATTTTCTGCGATCGCAGGGTCAACCCAATTGGCCTCACCAATTGACTATGGCGAGGCTAGTGGCACGAGCCTTGCGGTTAGGGCGTTCTGCTTTGATTCAGACCGGTTTAGAACCCTTGCAGGAAACCTCTCTACAGTCTTCCTATCGCCTGAGTTACCTGGCACCAGCCCTGGTTTGGTCTGGACCTGTGATCGTAGTGGCACCCTTATGGATACAAGAATGGTTGCTGCAAAAGGAAATTCCCCTTTTACAACAGTGGTTTGGTACCGATAAGGTAATTCATACCAGTGATAGGTTTCCTGATCAACCGTTTCAAGGACTGTTGATTACCTCACCAGAATCGTGGCTAACAGACCGCTTGAAGAACAAGGGCTGGTTTCCTAATCATATTCCTACTGTGATTGATGGTGTGGATGACCTAGAATCTTGGACTAGTAACCAGCTTAAAGGCTGCATCCAGCCCCAAGACTGGGACGCACTGATGCAAGCCCATCCACAACAGGCTGATTTGATTCGGGATGTGCGGGTAAAGCTAACCAAAGCCTTATTTCAGCGCCCTGCTAACCCCTATGAGTGCTACCTGATTGAAGCTGATCAGCAAGATGGCTTGCAAAAGCTATTTGATGGACTAAGTTCCCTCAGCACTGAACCAGAATCTCTCTATTTGCTGAAACCCTGGGAAAAGTTTTGCCACTTCTGGCAGCAGTCAGGTCAGCTAATGTGGGCAACCGTTGCGCGATCGCAAGGTCAGTTTTCCTTATATAGCGCACCAGTAGAAGTGGCTACAGCCTTAAATCCCATTTGGTCGAGACAGCCAGTAGTGCTAATCGGTGGGGCTCTAGATTTAGAGAAAAGTGCCTCTGTGTACCGTCAGCAACTCGGATTAGACGAATTAACCTGTTTGAAGTTTTCCCCTCACAGACAGATTCAACTGTATTTGCCCGATCGTCTACCCATGCCCAACACAGAGCGATTTCAAAACGCTCTGACTCAAGAAATTCGCACCCTACTAAACCTAAGTCCTGACATCACCAGACCAGTAGTGATTTTAGTCGGAGATGTCCCCCTCAAAGCCCAGCTAGGGGCAGTCTTAGCAGCAGAATTTGGTTCCCGGGTGCAGGTAGAAACCACCAGTCTCAGTAACAGAGGTATTTTGATTTGTGGCTGGGAATTTTGGCATAGGTATCAAGCTCAAATCCCCTCTCCCCAACTGTTGATGATTGCTACCTTACCAATTCCCTCTTTAGAAAATCCATTAGTTGCTGGTCGAGTCGCTTACTACAAGCAGCAACGTCAGGATTGGTTTCGTTTATATTTGTTACCAACAGCATTAAGAGAATTACAACGAGCAGTGGCACCAGTAAGAGCTACTCAAGGCTGTGTTGCCATCTTAGATAATCGTGTAAACCGCCGCAGTTATGGACGTCATGTGCTATCAGCCTTGAGTCCTTTTGCTCGAATTAATTATTTAGATGCTAGTTGGTTGAATTCAGATGCCCCAGAAGGACAAGATAGTTGGCTTTAGAAAGTCAGTAAGCTAAAACGCATTTAAAATGCGTTTTAGCAAGGCAAAAGGCAAAAGGCAAAAGGCAAAAGGCAAAAGGCAAAAGGCAAAAGGCAAAAGGCAAAAGGCAAAAGGCAAAAGGGGACTGGAATCTAGATTTTTTATTTGATATCAGTTTAGGTTGGTAAAATTAAAACCAACATGTTGAGTAACCCAATTCCTAATTACAATCCAAGTTTTAATTAATATGATCTTCGGATAATTACCCTGTCTTGATGCAGTCGCTCATGGGGGTTTCCCCCAAGACCGCGCTGCATCGCTTTATAAAAATCTCCCCCATCTCCCCATCTCCCCATCTCCCCATCTCCCCATCTCCCCACACTTTTATGATGGGTATTCAACCGGACTTGATATAACTTTTCCCACCCCTACCTAATTATCAAATTGCCGTATTGATAGCACATATTCTCCTTGATTTGCACTATAATTTGTTGAAACATCAAACACTAAACCATCTGTCTCTGCCTTGATATCAATTACATTCGGTAGATTTCCTTCTTTATTAAAGCTCAGTAGCTGATAAAGTCTATCTCCTACTTTGACAAGACTCCCTAACTCAACTCTCGATTGAATCATTCCTCCAGCCGGAGCATAGTATCTCTCGATGTTATCTTTAGATGCTAATTTCATTTGGTAGGAGTCTGGATCAGTTATCGGAAAATCAGGCAATTTTAACATACCTTTTTTCGACAAATAGTTTTTGATACCGTATACTCCCCGTTTCACCGACTCTGGATTCATTTGCATCCCAGAACCCAATTCTAGGGTCCATGATTCAATATCAAACTGAAGGGTTCTGCCTAACTTAGCCAAGGCTTTCTCTAACCCTTGCCAAGGCTTAATAAATGCCTCATCGAAAGCATCCCCATCATACTCATCCTCATGCATCACAATTCCATAATCGAGAAGAAAGTCTTTGGCACTTTCTTCCCGAGAGTAGAAGCCATACAAGAAATCAAGTCCTTGATTAGTAGAACTATGGATATCAATCACATAGTTAGCATCTACAGATAAAGATTGCAGTTGATAGCGATAAAGGTGACGAAACGGTAATCCCCTCGGAGAGTAGCAGTCTTCTAAGTGTTGTTTCAAGCTAGACTGGATCCGTGCTAAATAGTTATTTCTGATTTCATCAGGATCAAAATTAAGTTGAGATTGGGCGAAATCCTCTAAATCATCACACTCTTTTTCATAGTCCCAAAAAATCCGATTCCAGTCTTGACCATCGTAAGGATTGAACCCTCCTGTGGCAAAGAAATGACTACGCTGATTAGTGCTAGCTGGATTACAAACAGGGACCAGCCATATTTCCCCAGTCAGCTGAGTGTCATCCAGAGTTCTCAAAAAGTCAATCAACTGGTGAATCACCGCATTACCAACAATTTCACAACCATGGAGATTGCCTTGTAAGTATGCCTTCTTTCCCGGTTGGGAGCCAACGAATTTATAGACTTGGAGCGAAATGCGATCGCCTGAGGTGAGTTGCTGAATTGGAATAGTAGAAATAGTTGGATTCATATAGCAGTTTTAAATTGGGTTAGGTAAAACGTCCTAGTTTTTAGGGAGTAGGGAGTAGGGAGTAGGGAGTAGGGAGTAGGGAGTAGGGCTAATAAAATTCAATGTACCTCATAAGTACAAGAAAGGCTATATTCCTCAAGGCTTGCCAAAGTCCCATTAGCAATCACTCTCCGCTGAGTGCGATTGGCCGCCACGCTACGCGAGTCACGCGTTCGCCTAGCGTGGCCTACGGCCTCAGCTTCCGCGCTTGTGCGATCGCAACTGATATCATCTCAGGATAATTACCCTGTCTTGATGCAGTCGCTCATGGGGGAAACCCCCAAGACCGCGCTGCATCGCTTAAGAAAAATCTCCCTATCTCCCTATCTCCCCATCTCCCCACACCTCCCACTCTCTCTTTAATTATGGGTATTCAACCAGACTTGATATGAGTTCCTGAACAGACTTGTGTCAGCTTCCATATTTGGCTAGCCAATCCGAGGTCCACATAAACGGAATTCCAGCTGCAACGGCTGCCTCCGCATCTTCGTTGCGGTCGCCAACCATCAAAGCTGAAGAGCCGTTCGTTTTGAACTGCAAAATCATTCCCGGCTTTGGTTTTCGGTATTCTCCAGCGTATGCTTTACTGGTTACTTCAGAAAAGTAGTGCCGCTCGCAATAATAACAGGTTGTCCCATAGTCAGGACAAAAAATAATTCCTTTGAGCTGGGGAAGCAATTTAAGAGTTTTCTGTTGCTCTTTAATACAATTCTTCAGGGTTTTATGTCGGGCTGCAACTCCAGCCTGATTGGTCACCCCAAGAATGATATAACCCTTATTTTTGAAACATTGCAGAGCTTTATCAGCTCCTTCAATAACTTTTTGCTGGTCAGGGTGGTCGATAAATCTACCTTGATCACTCGGCTGGCGAATGGTCCAGTCGCAATCTACAAATAGCTCAAGTTTTGAATTCATGAAGCTTGCTGGGTGGTACACTAATTAGCGATGCAGCAAGGGAACAGGGGGTTTTCCCCACTCGCGCTTTGCATCAAGACAAGGAATGGAGTTATTAGCCGATGATAGAAATGTAACTTATCAAGATCATAAGAGGCTAGATCGTCAGCAGCCATGGATTCATCCTTGCTCACTCCATCCATGAGCTGTTTAGTTTCATCAAGGTCAATCCACTGCCAGGCCAAGGAACCCGTTGCTTCTAACTTGGTGTTAATTGCATCTTATTTAAGTCTTTTTGATCAAAGTTTCATCTAGTTACTGGTATAGTTAATGTTTTCCTCAAGTTTTATAGAATTGTGAAAATTTTGCTGAATTTAGATCTATTATAATTGCTCTTAAAATAAAATTCAGCGATCCAATTCAACTAGTTCATTGAACTCCTGGATCGCTGAACGCGCACGCGTGTGCGTAGCCTATTACCTGATAGCACCATCTGTAGCACCATCTGTAGCACATTAGCACCTCAAGTAGCGTGGCCAAACGCGCCCCGCGTGGCCATAGGCCAAGGCCTTTAGCTCAATGCTTACTCACTAACTAACCCCCTGATAAAAACTGAGGCTTCGGCCAATGATATTGGTTCTTAACAGGTAGCGGAGCTGCCTGACTTACTTTTTCTTTCCTAGCACCTTCAATAAAACTCCCTTGGCAAAGCATCTGAGCCATCAAAATCATTACAGCTTCAAATACTGAGGTCTTATTATTGGGATTAACAGCTACAATCGGAGGTTGGTTAGGATCGCCGATGTATGCCATGCGCATCATAATTTCCTCTGGAGTCCATGCCCCTGCAACATCAGTATGAGTCAGACCAATAATCATTGGAATAGTGACCCGCTCCTGCATAAACGATAAAATCTGACGAGCACTAGCAAAATCACTGCTTCGATTAGCTGCCATCAATAAAATATAGGCGTGAGCTCGGCGAATCAAAATATCCCACATAAAATCAAAGCGAGCTTGACCAGGAGTTCCATAGAGGTGCAAATCCAAGTTCCGATTTAAGGGACGCAAACCAAAGTCTAAGGCAACGGTCGTTTTTTTCTTAAACAATGATGTGGCATCCGTAGCCGTTCGTTCTGTTTCAATAACCGCACCTTCGCTGAATGTTCTGACAAAAGTAGATTTGCCAGCCCCTATTGTTCCCGTTACTACAATCCGTATATTGTCCATTGGGTTATGCTTCCCTAGCAAATACTACAGGTTATCAACTGTGCGAGTAGGTTGGGGTGAATCAAAGTAATTTGTTGACGATGGATGCTTGATGGTTGACGGTTGATGCTTGACTGTTAGTGGTCAACCTTAAACAAAAAATAGCTTACATTGAATTTCACACACCCACTGATGTTATACCAATAATCCAGAATGCTAACAACAATTTTTTTTAAAAAATTACCATTTGTAATGGGTAATGGATAATTAATACTAGTCTTTTAATTACCCATCAGCCATTACAAATGACTATCAATTACTATAATTTATCCCTTTTATAAACCAAAGGTATTAGTAGAGTAATTCCCACAAATTTACTATAGCAACATTGGTTTTAATTCAGCCAGAGTTCGTTTAATTTCTAACATCAATACTCCCTGCTTAGCTGCTTTACTAGCTAGAACCAGAAATACCGCTTCTTCTCCACAACTGGTCAAAACGCTAAATCCCTCTTTACCCTCAACATAGATTCGGTCGATGTCTCCTCTAGCCAGTTCTGAGCCAATTCGCTCACCCAAGGAGAGCATAGCCGCAGACATCGCTGAAACCCGTTCTTCATCCATTTCTCCAGGCAGACTAGATGCTAACGGTAAACCATCGGTTGTGACTACAGCTGCTCCCTGAATATCAGCAGTGGATGTAACAAAATTATGCAGGATATACCCCAATTTTTGAGAATTGATCGCCATGGTTCCCTTACTCCAATTGCAGAATGTGTAATTCGGTTACTTTGTGTTCCTCGAAACTGATAGCTGATAGTTAAGTAGGAGTAGTGCCAATTTGCCAGAACTTATAGACTATTGATTTAGTTTCCAACAAAATCGACACCTAATCTAGCAATCCTATCGGAAAAGTGAACAGTAAAGTGAACAGTCACAGGTATTACTTAGGACTGATAACTTTCCGAGTCAGAACTATTTTATTCAGAGGTATTGTTCAGAAATGATTTAGGATTGCTCTAGTTACATAGAGCTAGCGCCAGTACTAATCAGACGTCTAAATAGACCCTCTGTCCAGCCAGTTTCTCTGAGAACCGCTGCCGAACTCACTTCTACATAGGCTTGCTCAATAAAGGCTAAATCAATCATGCAGATCCGACTGAGGGCATCCCGCAAGGCTTCATCTTTACTATCAGTTTTGATCCGGTTAGTAAATGCCTGTACTACAATTGCCATGGCTGGGACGACATGTTGAGGACCGATACCAATTTTCACATGTACCAAACCTATACGCCAACGACGTTCAGCATAGGCTTGTCCCCAGTCATCCATACCAGTGAACATTTCGTAAAACCATTGCACAAAGGTTGCCCGTAGGCGCTCCATACGACCTTCCTTCTCTTTCATAATGGCATCCATTTCTTCATCGTTACCTAAGTAAGTATAGAAATGGTCTGCCATTTCAGAAGCAATTTCTTTTCCCCAATCTGCGTGTGATTTCAGAAGCGCTTTGTCTTCACTAGTCAACTTGACACGCTTTTCCATCTTGGTCATAAATTCTTGGGGATCTAAGCTCATAATTACTCCGATATAGCTGAATCTAACTCTAAGTTATTACTTGACTATTTAGCAAAGCACCCTGATTTAAGTTTCTAGTCTTTAAAGACTATAGCAATGTTTTTATGGATTATTATCTGAATAGATAATTTTCTGCTAATAGCTAATCCTGTAACTTGGTTATATTTTAGCTTTTTGAATTGCTAAAATAAAAGATTTACAAGTATTTTTTTGTATAAGTTTAGTGAAGTTTATAGTTTGGGTTTACCAGAATTTTAAACTATTGAGTTTATTTATAGTTGAATGTACCTATAACCTAAACTTCTGGATGTTTAGTAGTTGAGACTACATTTATAGATCAACTCTATAACGTTTACTTACTAAGCTTTTCAGCAAGTAGTCTGTTCAATCCGGAACACTTTTTTAGTGACGCTAATTAATGA
>NZ_JAAHIG010000228.1:0-14981 GCF_010692305.1 Moorena sp. SIO4G3
ACTCCCTACTCCCTACTCCCTACTCCCTACTCCCTACTCCCTACTCCCTACTCCCTACTCCCTACTCCCTACTCCCTACTCCCTACTCCCTACTCCCTACTCCCTACTCCCTACTCCCTACTCCCTATGCCCTATTCCCTGCCCCCATCTCTATCACCAAGAACAGCTACCAAAATTCGGAACAATTCTTCTAAATCAGCTGGAACTCTGTACAGATTCAGGTCTTGGGTAACTTGTTTATGCTCTCGGTGCAAAAGCCCAAACTGCCAGATATCCCCTGTCGAAACAGCACCCTGTAAAATCAATTGCTCAGCATCACTCCATAGATCGAGGGCAATTAGTTCTACCGCAAGTTGGGTAAAGCCTCTTTGGATATTAGCATTTTTTGCTTCTATTACCAACAGTTTAGTATCGGTATAAAGATAATAGTCTAGATAACCTTTTAAGTATTCTGTAACAGTGAGGGGATATTCGATTCTTAGCTGAGCTTGAGTATAGTGGACTAAATCAAGCAAGATCGGAGCGATTAGTAATTCCCGTCGAGCTGCTTCACTAGTTAAACTAACATAGGGTAAGCTTTCTTCAATTCTGGATTTGAGACTAGAAAGTCGGTCTATTTTTGTCGTAGACTGTTCTAAATTCAAAGAGCTTCGCTTCAAGGTATAGCCAAATTCAGCCAGAATGTCTTCTGGCTCAACGACCATCTCAAAATAACTTCTAAAGGTATAAGATTTACCAGATTGGAGGATGGGAATTTTGTTCATTATTAAGATAGGGAGATAGGTAGATGGGGAGATGGGGAGATGGGGAAATTTTTATTAAGCGATGCAGCGCGGTCTTGGGGGTTTCCCCCATGAGCGACTGCATCAAGACAGGATAATTATCCTGAAATGATATAAGTTTAATTATTTAGATAAGTTATAATTATAGCGTTTCTCATAGCTATGAGGTACACAATATTTTTCACCTCTTGCCTCTTGCCTCTTGCCTCTTGCCTCTTGCCTTTTGCCTTTTGCCTATTACCTACTCCCTACTCCCTACTCCCTACTCCCTACTCCCTACTCCCTTTTCAATTCCTTAATCTGATCACAAAGAGTGCGATCGCGTTTTTCTAGCTCAGCATTTGTGCTCAAATAATCCTGGAGCCAATCACAACTATAAGTTAGGACTTGATCAAGATCATCGGGGACTTGATCGAGATTCCACAAAATCACGTTACTATCAGCACTAGCGGAGGCTAGGATTTTCCCATCTTGGCTGAAAGCGATTCCCTCTACCTGATCCTGATGTGCGGTGAGGGTAGTCAGCAAGTTACCATTGTGATCCCAAAGTTTCACCGTCTTGTCAGCACTGGCAGACGCGATCATTGTGCTATTGGGTCTAAAGGTCACTCCCGTAATCCGGTCACTGTGTCCTGTCAGGGTATGTCGCAGTTTTGGTTTGGTCAGATTCCAGTCTTGAGTGTCCCGTTCCCAAACTTTGACTGTCTTATCCTCACTACCGGAAGCAATGAACTTACCATCAGGGCTAATTGCTACTGTTTTCACCTCATCCTCATGGCCTGTGAGAGTATAGAAACTATTGCTCCAGCATTCCGGTAGTAAATTGCTGTTTTGAGTTGCTTTTGCTTGCCCGGTACAGGTACTATCCAGCTGCCACAGTTTAATGGTTTCATCTTCAGAGGCTGAAGCAATTATCTTACCATTGGGACTGAACGCTACTCCCTCGACCTCATTGGTATGACCTTCTAGGGTAGTTAGCAAGGTACCATCCCGTTGCCACAGTTTAATGGTTTTATCTTCAGAGGCTGAAGCAATGATCTTACCATCGGGACTGAATGCTACTCCCTCAACCCCAGCGGAATGATTATTTAGGGTAGCTAGAAAGGTGCCATCTTGATCCCAAAGTTTTACACTCTTGTCACTACTTGCAGAAGCAATCATCTCACCATCAGGACTGAATGCTACGTCGTTAACTATAGCGCTATGTTTAGTACAGGTGAGTTTCAGGGTGCTGTCTGGTTGCCAGAGTTTGACAGTTTTGTCGCTACTTCCTGAAGCAATCAGCTTACCATCAGGGCTGAATGCCACTGCCCTCACCCCATTGCCATGACCAGTAAGGGTTGTGTACAAAGTACTGTTTTGTTTCCAAAGCTTAATCGTACTGTCCTCACTAGCCGAAGCAATTATCTTACCATCAGGACTGAATGCTACTCCCTCGACCTCATCCCGATGACCTTCTAGGATAGTGAGCAATCTGCCCTCTTTTGTCCAGAGTTTAATGGTATTATCCTCACTAGCGGAGGCAATTAGCGTACCATCGGGACTAAAAGCCACTCCATAAACTTCGTCCCGATGTCCTTCTAAGGTTTTAAGCAACCTACCGTCTTTAGTCCAGAGCTTGACAGTATTGTCTTCAGAGGCGGAGGCAATTATCTTACTATCGGGGCTAAAGGCTACTGCTTCAACTCCACCCCCATGGCCTGTCAAGGTTCTAAGCAATCTACCGCCTTTAGTCCAGAGTTTGACAGTATTGTCTTCAGAGGCAGAAGCTATCATCTCACCATCGGGGCTAAAGGCTACTCCTTCAACTCCTGCACTATGCCCTGTCAGGAGTTTGTGTAACTTGCCCTCTAGGGTCCACAGTTTGACAGTGTTGTCTTCACTAGCGGAGGCGATTAGCTTACCATCCGGACTGAAGGCTACTGCTTCAAACCCAGCACTATTGTTAGTGAAGGTATTTAGCAGAGTGCCGTCCCGCTGCCAAAGTTTGACAGTGTTGTCGGCACTAGCCGACGCAATCATCTCACCATCCGGGCTAAACGCCACTCCCTTAACTTGGGAGCCATGGCCTTCTAGGGTGTTTAGCAGAGTGCCGTCCCGCTGCCAGAGTTTGACGGTCTTGTCACCACTAGCCGAGGCAATCATCTTACCATCCGGGCTAAAAACCAGGTCGTAAACTGCAGCCCGATGTCCTGAGAAGCGATTGTATTCCTTAATCTCATAAATGATTCGCCAGAGCATTTTCGCAACTTGAGTCTTGAGGGTATCTGCCTTTGCCCCAGCTAACTGTTGCAGTTTTTTCCAAGCCTTGATGGCGTAGATCAAGGCATCCAACTTACGATTGGAGGCATAGAACGCTTGAGAGGATTTTGCGATCGCATTAATTTCGTTAATGACAGCTTTTTCGTACTCCTGGAAAGCGATCAGCCCTAAACTAGCCGACACTAGAAATCCTGTGCTCACTGTAGCGAGCAGCAGCTTTTGCAGTCGGGAAATTTCTTTCTCTTTGGTCAATTGTATTTCCACTGCTTTAGTTCGTGCGGCTTCAGCCCGTTGAGCCTCCCGTTTATCCAAAGCTTGGCTAGCGGATAAGAACTGATAATCTTGGTCACTCAAGCTACGGGCATCTGCCCAAGCTAGGGCATCGAGTAATGCTTGACCTCGCAATAGTCTCGATTCATCCTGACAATCACCATTGAACCAAGCTCTAAGACTTGTGTTATAGGGACGAAGATTTGATAGTTGCTTGCTGACCCAATCACAGTTGAAAACAGCAGCATAAATGGGGTTGCGGACCTTAACCTTGCCCTCACTCTTGACCACTAATCCCGACAGTAGCAATTCCATTTGTTCCCAACTGTCATCTGCTGCTACTGCTCCGAGTTGCAGAATTTGCTGATAAAGTCCTAATAACCGCCCAACCCGTTGCTCATTGCTGAGAATGCGATCGCGTATGGTCTTCAGATGCTCTGGTTCATCTTGGACTTCCCAGTTGTCGATAATTCGCCTACCCACAAGGTACTCAATCGATGTGGGATTCACAGTACACCTCTTGCCACAGTAGTTTTTTGATACTGTGTTTGATACTGTTTGGGTGAATTCTTCTCCACTGTTCCCTGTTGAGGGTACCGAAGTTCCCTCTTCTGAAAGAAGTCTAGTACAATGCTCTATATCCTCTAGAATCAGCTGACATAGCTTTTGAGTCAGTAAAGGCTGTCCTCCCGTAAACGCCAGGATTTCCCTAAGTAAGGCTTTGGGATTGCTAACCCTTCCGTTAAAACCTAACCCTAGGGGTTTGGCTTCTTCGAGAGTAAATCCACATAACTCAATCCCCCGTCCGATATTAAAGGGAGTCCGTTGCTTATCTACGATCAAATCCGTGGGAGTGGCTACCCCTAACAAAACAAAACTGAGGCGTTGGTAGGCTTGGTTTTCTGTGCGCTTGTTGTAACAGGCTCGGATTAGGGCAAAAAAATCTTCAATCGGGAACGATAAACCCAGAATGCTATCGATTTCATCAATAAAGATCACCAAATTTCCCTCAACCTCTGCCAGTAGAACCTCCTCAATAAAATCACTAAGACGCTTCACTGGGGATAGATAAGACCGTGAGCGCCACCAAGCCCGTAAATTGACCTGGAGGTTGAAGCTGCTCACCAGACAGCGCAAGATACTTGCATACCACTGGTCTGCTGTCAAATCTTGGGTACCAATTTCTGTCAAATCAACGATTCCACAGTGGATGCCTATTGCTTGTAATCGCTGAGTAGTTTGCACCCTCAAAGAAGACTTACCCATTTGCCTGGAGGTAAGGACATAGCAAAATTCCCCCGCTACCAGAGCCTGATACAAATCCTGATCTGCTCGACGGTGCACATAGCAGAGGGTATCAGGGGGTAAACTCCCGCCAACTTGATAGTTGTGGTTTTTCATAATTT
Organism: Moorena sp. SIO4G3; assembly: GCF_010692305.1. Lineage (NCBI taxonomy): Bacteria > Bacillati > Cyanobacteriota > Cyanophyceae > Coleofasciculales > Coleofasciculaceae > Moorena > Moorena sp. SIO4G3. The sequence goes on from NZ_JAAHIG010000228.1 coordinate 4,721, forward strand.
CCAGGCATCCATGGGTTTTACCCCAGGTAAGTACTAAAGTACTGACGATACAAATCACAACTAGGCACAGCTCCCTGTTTGTGGAGCTGTACTAATCCTAAACTTTGCAACTTAAAGGCTAGCTTTTGCTCTAATTCCACTGGCTGGGATGACATCACTACGTTTCGATAGGCTGGAACCAGTTGTGGATAGTGTTGTAGATTCCACCATTGTCGTCGAAGGTCATCATGATAAATTCCCGATTCGCTTGCTGCTGAATTCAATAACTCCTCAAAGGTAACGTCACCGCGCCTAAGATGATATAACGCTACCCTTAAAAGACAAGGATTTCCTCCTACTTTAGCCATAATTAATGATACGTGATTGAAGCTAGAATCATCACTCCCCCAATCGATTCCGTGGCGACGGGCTAATTCTTGCACTTGGGCGTTAGTAAACTCTGGCAATTCAATAGATAATCCCACATTAAAGGGGGATTGGTGGATATGTAAGGTAATATAAACGTCCGTAGAATGTATAATAATTAAGCGCAATTTTTGCCAAATTGTGCTACCGGTTACACCGTATTTGGCTTTCTCATACCAAGCTCGCAACAAACCCAAAAAATCCGTGGCAATGGCAGGGTAATTAAACAACAGGTTGACCTCATCTAATGCCAATACCATCGGTGTATCTATTTCTTTTAGTAGATAATTCTCGAAGTAATCTGTGGTATTTCCACTGCTGCCAAAGATATCATCCCAATAATCAGTCAGTCGATTTGGTAATTCTAGGCTACGAGTGACTGTAGCACAGAACCATTGTAAAAATCGTTCTAAATCCGTAAAGACATTGGCATCAGCTTGCTGCAAGCTCAGAGCAACTGTGCGGAAGCCAGATGCTCTAGCGTGATCGAGAACCCTCACCATCAGGGAGGTTTTACCCATCTGTCTAGGGGCTTTAATTCGGATTAATGCCCCTGGCTGCAACACTGTTTCGTAACATAGAGAGTCATTGGGGGGACGCTCGATATAAAAAGAGGAATTCAGAGGCACCACACCTCTAGGTAATTCCATCTCTGTAGGTAATTCCAGCTCGACCTCTGGCAACTGCTCAAGCTCGACCTCTCGTAATCGGTCCCTAAGAACAGAACGAATGTTATTTTTTGTGATCTTCTCTCCAAACACCTCTGAGAGGATATGCCACAACCGGGAGCCAACCACCCGAATGTAATCGGCGTCGTAACCAGACCCCTCAGCAATCTCTTGATAAGTTTGTCCTGACCAACATTGGCGGAGCACCAGTTCTTGAACAGCGTTTAAGCGTTCGGGTTTGATGACCGTATCTACCATCGCCAATGCTTCTTCAACACTCATTACTTTTTATTATGTAATCAATTAGAATTATTTATTACTTTTTCTCACAGACAAAGCCACATTGCCGATTTACCTTAAATACAGGGATCGCAAATCGTCCTTTAGGGTTAACGCCAAGCCAGCGATCAATAGCCGATCGCTGGCTACCTACTTCAAGGGGGATCAGCTTCCCTAGTCAAGCAGGCTTACGCAATTAAGCCATCTAAAAACTACCTATACGGGTTAAAGGGTTAGTAAACAGCTAGAGAAAATGTCGCAGAGTCTACCAAAAACTCTTATTATTTGTTAGACTTAAATTAGGGTAACACCGACAGGGATTATTATGTAACTTAAATTAAAGCCGAAAACCAAGGGTTTAATAGTTGCGCTCTCGACCTACGGTGGAACCAGCTTTTTTGACATTTTTATGGCGCTCGCGGGATATTCCTGAGAGCTTTGGGAGATACCCCCTGGATGTGAAAGCATCTTGCATTGGCGGGCCTTGGTCTATCTTGGTAGACTTTGGTAGCTAAAAAGTATCGGTAACAGTTAAAACTACCTCGTAATTGTGGGCATCCAAGAATAGGGCATGGGATTTACCCCTACTCCATGCTCTATTTTGTTTTCCCTGGTTAACTAATGGTTAACTAAGAGGTTCCATCACTGTCCATGGTAGTGCTCCACGGTGGCTAGCGTTGTATTGAAGTTCGGTTTTCGACAGTTGACCGTTGCTTGTTTATCGTCCACATTCACTCAACATTCAACAGTCCCACCTCTGATTTAAACGGTATAACCGCAACTTAGGATGATGCCAAACATGGTTATTGATTTGCTGAGTAAAACCATCAGGAAGGATGTTCATCGTTAACAACCATTAACAGAATTGAGCTTAAAGAATAGGGTAAAAGGTTAACTATACCACAGCTTTTGCCTTTCCGGTTTCCTTTTTGGCTCAATTATCAATGAGTAACTCAATTGAGCTAATTCAGGGTGATAGAGAAAATAGGTGTTCGCTAGAAGTAACAATGATCAGCAAGATCAGCAACCTGTAGAAAGGTTTCAGGATTGTACCTTTAATGACCTCCTGATTCCCTGGCTCAACCGAGATAGTTTTAGGAGACGGTTGAGGCAAGTAATCCAGAGGTCAAAGTGGTATAAGGGTTATCGATTCGCCGTCTTATTGGTGGGTTTGGAACGTTTCAAAGTCATTCAGTTTAGTATGGGACGGCCAGTGGGAGCAAAATTGCTAAAGGCTTTTGATTCTCGCTTGACTTATGCCCTGAATTCTACCGTTAACTATACCATTTACTATACCGTTAACTATACCGTTAACTATACCGTTAACTATACCGTTAACTATACCGTTAACTATACAGTGGCGCGGTGGTCCGAAGATGAATTAGCGGTCTTGCTCGAAGACATTAACGATGTCAGTGAAGCTACCTTGGTAGCAGAACAGATTTGCGCTAGCCTGCGGACGCCTTTTTCGATTGATGACCATGACATCTTTTTGAGTGCCAATATTGGAATTGCTAGCAATGACAGGGATGATTACCAAGCCTCTGCTCTTCTTGACAACGCCAGTCTAGCTCTTTATCGAGCCAAAATGGAGAGTAACACTGGCTATCAGCTGTTTACCCCTGCCATGCGCACCCAGAGTTTACAGCGGTTGCAGTTAGAAGATAGTTTACGCTTGGGTATTAAGCGCCAAGAATTGCGGCTTTATTACCAGCCAATTGTGTCTCTTGAAACCCATAAGCTGGCTGGCTTTGAGGCACTGGTGCGCTGGGAGCATCCAGAACGGGGACTGCTGTTGCCAGCAGAGTTCATTCCAGTGGCCGAAGAAACAAAGCTGATTGTGCCACTGGGTTGGTGGGTACTACGGGAGGCTTGCCAACAAATGTGCCAGTGGCAACAACAGTTTACCCACTATCGGGATTTAACAATCAGCGTTAACATCTCTAGCTTACAATTATCCCAACCGGATCTAATCGGGAAAATCGACACAATTTTGTGGGATTCTGGTCTTGATGCCAAGAGTTTGAAACTGGAGATTACAGAAAGTATACTACTGGAAACCACTGCAGTAGTTCTGTTGGAGAAACTCAAACAGCGACAGATTCAGTTGTGCATTGATGATTTTGGGACTGGCTATTCTGGCTTCAGTTACTTGCAAAATTTTCCCATAGATATATTAAAAATTGACCGCTCTTTTGTCAAAGGTATGAGTGATAATCACAAACATGAGAAAATTTTGCGGTGGATGGTAAAGTTGGCAAACGACTTCGGCATACATGTAGTGGCAGAGGGAGTGGAAACCGAAAAGCAATTGGGACAGCTTTGTGATTGGCGTTGTCAATATGGACAGGGGTATTGGTTTTCTAAGCCTTTAAATCCCGAAGCTACTGAAGCCTGCTTAGAAGCTCTAAGTGTGGGGAGATGGGGAGATAGGGAGATAGGGAGATGGGGAGATAGGGAGATGGGGAGATAGGGAGATGGAGATAGGGAATCGGGAATCGGGAATCGGGAATCGGGAACTTTGGATAAAGCAAGATTAGGAACAGCAGAGGATTTCTTGGTGTGAGGAGAAATCAGGATTGGGTTTGATGATCGACTGCGCGTTTGAGATACTTATAAGGTACATTCAATTTTCCCATAGGCCACTCCCGACTCCCGACTCCCGACTCCCGACTCCCGACTCCCGACTCCCTGCTCCCGACTCCCGACTCCCGAATGATTCCCACAGCCGAACGATACTGGCTCACAAATGCCTACGTACCATTTTGCCTACTGGAAAACAGCAACGTTTGCGATCGCAACGAGCAGGGTTTGTGCTTAGTTGATATTGAAATTAATCAGGGAGCCATTGCTGGGATAGTGCCAAAGGCGATTGTTCCCAAGGGGCAGCAAAAGGCTAAGCTCGAAAAGAGCCGCTACGAGAACGCAAACACTAGTGTTGAAGCTAGCACAGATACCAGTAACATACCTAGTCACATCCCGAGTATAGATCTCAAGCAAGGACAAGTATGGCCGTGTTTTCTTGATATACACACCCATCTGGATAAAGGTCATATCTGGGAACGGTCTCCCAATCCTGATGGTACTTTTAATAGTGCCTGTCTCACCGGAGATGCTGATGCCGAAACCTATTGGCAAGGGTCAGATTTATATCGGCGCATGGAATTTGGACTCAAATGTAGCTATGCTCATGGCACGAAAGCTATCCGCACCCACATTGACTGGGTTGGAGAACAAAGTGCGATTAGCCTAGGCGTTTTCCAAACCCTCCAGAAAGAATGGCTTGACAGAATTACCCTACAAGCGGTGTCTCTAGTTACACTAGATTACTATCAAACTCCCGCTGGCATTACCTTAGCCGACACAATTGCTGAAATCGGAGGCATACTTGGGGGGGTAGCCTATAGCAACCAAGACCTGGATGCTCAACTCGATACTGTTTTCTCTTTAGCTAAGGAGAGAAACCTCAACCTAGATTTCCATGCTGATGAAAACGGTAATCCTGATTCCCATTGTTTACGACAGATTGCCAAAGCTGCGATTCGTCATCAGTTTACCGGAAAAATTATTTGTGGTCACTGTTGCAGTTTAGCAGTGCAACCCTTCGAGGAGGTTGCGGAAACTCTCAAGTTGGTCAAAGCCGCAGGAATTGCTATTGTTAGCTTACCCATGTGCAATCTTTATCTACAGGATCGACAGGCTAACTGTACACCCTCTTGGCGGGGAGTCACCAGGCTCCATGAAATTAAACAACAGGGTATTCCGGTAACCTTGGCTAGTGATAACTGTCGAGACCCCTTTTATGGATTTGGCGATCATGATGTATTAGAAGTCTTTACCCAAGCGGTACGGATTGCCCATTTAGATATGCCCATCGGCGATTGGCCCTGTGCCGTAACCAAGACAGCCGCTGATTTAATGGGTTTACCCGAGATGGGTAGGATTGGGGTGGGACTCCCGGCAGATTTGATTTTGTTTAAAGGACGCCATTTCAGTGAACTTTTGTCCCGTCCCCAACATGACCGAATTATCTTGCGTCAGGGTAAGCCAATTGATACTAGGTTGCCGGATTATGCTGAGTTAGATGAGTTATAGGGCAGGGAGCAGGGAGCAGGGAGCAGGCAAGAGGCAAGAGGCAAGAGGCAAGAGGCAAGAGGAACCCACCCCTAACCCCTCCCAGGAGGGGAAGGCAAGAGGCAAGAGGCAAGAGGCAAGAGGAACCCACCCCTAACCCCTCCCAGGAGGGGAAGGCAAGAGGCAAGAGGCAAGAGGGCAAAAATAATGTGTACCTCATATATATGATACCAAATTCGGTTATTATAGGTTACTTACCTAAATCATCAAATCAAGTCTAGGCAAAGACTTTGATTGTTTTTAATATAATCTTATTAAACCGGATTTATAGCGTTTTTCCTAGCTATGAGGTACACATACTTTTTGCCTCTTCCCTCTTCTGACTTCCCACTTCCGACTTTCCTATTCTCTGCTCCCTGCTCCGTTCGCGTAGCGTGGCCAACGGCCTCAGTCCCTGCTCCCTAAAAACCAGAAATTTGTACCTCACAAGTCGTAGAATTGCTATATACCAGTTCTCAACAATTCCTTAGCCCATATGCGCTTTTTATCCGAAAAAACTGGTACCGGCTCTTGGTCATAATCGAGTTGATAATCATAACCACCTCGCTCATAAACACTATTAATTATACCTTGTAAATCTACTATCGGTTCATAATCTTCTGGACGTAACGGTAGGGAAAAAGTTGGTAGCTGCTCTGGCAGATTACAAGTATATAACTCGGCTCGTGGGCGACGCTCTTCTCGACTCACCAAAACCCGATAATCGCTTTCAAGAGTATTATCTAAGAGTGGCATTGGTTTCCACCCTCTGAGCAAATCTATCTCCACTAAATTGGTCAAGCTTCCTAACACCCGTTGGCGTTTTTTCAGGTAAGTTTCTCTAGGGTCACCAGAGCGCTTATTAACTGGAGATAAAACTTCGATAGCGGTTACCACAGCACCGGTAGTCATATCTCTTACTTCCAAATACCCTTGTTTGATTTGTTCAGGCATAGGAACGATTACTGTTACTGGTTTCGTGCTTGGTGGGGCAACAGCAACCTTAGAGCTGGGAGCATCGGGAGCATTTGGTTGACGTTTAAGAGTAACATCAGGAATTCCAACTAATAAGACATTATCTTCGTTACTTGTATTAACCGGATAAATGCGCTTTTCAATAGCTACTTTATACTTCGGACGTACCTGAGGAATTAAACACTCAGCAATTAGACTAATCAACCAGTGATGTACTTCTGGCGATAAATCCGGATGTTCTAAATACGGATCCATACCCGGAAAGATTGACGGCATCCCTTAACCTCCGATCAGCTCTGTCTTCTAGGATAGCAGGTTAGCAGGATAGCAAGTTAGCAGGTTAGCAGGTTGTTCGCTTTTTAAGCTAGTAAGATCCAAGTTTTTGGGTTTTAGGGAGCAGGGACTAAAGCCGTAGGCCACGCTTTGGGCCAAGCCCACGCTGCGCAAACGCCAACAGAGCTTCGGAGCACTGAATTCAGAAGATGGAAGAGGTAAAAAATATGTGTACCTCATTAGGATAAAAGCCGCTATAGCTATGGTTTTTACCTACTTTAAATTCTGCTGAATTTTCTGGCAACAGATCCGATTAAGGGATAGGATTCAGCAACCCGACATTGACAGTGGTAACAATAATATTCTAGTATTCCTCTTGGTCTGTCTACTAGGATAGCTATCTGCTAGCTTTCCACTGGCACTGCCTTACTGACTATGACTATCTCTGCTCAATTTGAGCCGTTCGATCTCTACTTTCAGTTTAGAAATGAGTTTATGTTGTTACGATATCAAGATGATCAGCACCAGTTTGACTGATGACAACTGGTTGAGCTTTTCGGGATCAAGTTGTTGAGGTGGCTCTTTGCCAATAAAAGTCATGGGCTACTGAAAACCTAGTTTTTTTCAATACCCCCTCAGGGACTGCTTACGTATCAGGTAAGGTATAATGGTAAATAATTACCGCACTACAAAAGTAAAAATGATTGGGACATGTATGGAGTTTAACCTCTTTATACTGACCGGTCTGAGGTGAATAAAAAAATAATCTCCATTCCTATTCGGTGATGAAAGCGATGAAAACTAAATCTCAAAAAATCAAATTCTACTCAGTAAACGATCTGAAATCACTGTCCCAGTTAGCCTGTATATCATCTGAAACCCGCTTAGCAATGCAAGCTGTTGCTAAAGTGCTACCTTTTCGAGCAAATAACTACATTGTTGAAGAACTTATTGATTGGAAAAATATACCAGATGATCCAATTTTTCGCTTAACGTTTCCCCAGCCAGACATGTTATCGTCAAGGGATTTGAATACCATGGTTCAACTCCTAAAAGACAATGCTCCAGAAAAAATCCTGCGACAAACTGCCAATGAAATTCGTCTTCGACTTAATCCCCATCCCGCAGGACAAAAGCAATACAACGTGCCTTTATTTGAAGGTGAACCTTTACAGGGAGTACAACACAAATATCAACAAACAGTTTTGATTTTTCCCACAGCAGGTCAACACTGCCATGCCTACTGTACATTCTGTTTCCGTTGGCCACAATTTGTCGGATTAGATGATCTTAAATTTGCGACTCGCGAATCGGGTCATTTTCAAGATTATCTACGAGAACACAAGGAAGTCACTGATGTATTGCTTACTGGTGGTGATCCGATGACCATGAAAGCACGACAGCTGGCTTTATATATCGAACCTTTATTAGAAGGGGAATTTGACCACATTCAAACTATTCGCATTGGAACCAAATCACTTTCTTATTGGCCCTACCGATATGTCACTGATGAAGATGCTGATGATTTGTTGCGCTTATTTGAAAAAGTAGTGCAACAGGGTAAGCATCTAGCCATCATGGCTCACTACGAACACTGGCGAGAACTAGATACACAAATCGCTCAAAAAGCAATCCAACGTATTCGAACAACGGGAGGGGAAATTCGGACCCAAGCTCCTGTTGTTCGCCACATCAATGATAGAGCCCATACCTGGGGTAAAATGTGGCAAATGCAGGTACGCTTAGGCTGTATTCCCTACTATATGTTTGTCGAACGACAAACAGGAGCTAAAGACTATTTTGAAATTCCTTTAGTTAAGGTTTGGGAAATTTATCGTCAAGCTATACAACAAGTATCGGGATTAGGGCGAACTGCTCGTGGTCCGGTAATGTCTGCCTTACCAGGAAAAGTCAAAATTGAAGGTATTAGTGAAATTCAAGGGGAGAAAGTGTTTGTTTTGTCTTTTTTACAAGCTCGTAACCCTCAGTGGTGCAATCGACCTTTCTTTGCCAGTTTTGATGCTGAGGCAACCTGGTTAGGAGATTTGAAGCCTGCTTTTGGTGAATCGAAATTTTTCTATGAAAGCGAACTAGAAGAAATTTTGACCCGGAAGATGGTGTAAGGTGATTAACAGAACTTAGCTAGGGGCTTTAAGCGATCGCAGCCACAACCTCACCAAAAGTGATCATTTATTCCATTTCATTGAGCTAAAGATTTTCAAAATGATTAAGCAATAAGACGTTGTTATTATTCTCAAAGACGGGGAAAGTTTACAGTATAATCGCAAAGATTATCTGAATTTCCATCAGGAACTTTCCTCAAAAGACCGAGAAATTACGATCCTGTACCAAAATGAACCCGTTTTTGATGTTGTCGTTCCCAAAGGGGTGTTTAATCCCTAGGGTGGAATTGCTGCTCAAGGGTTTATGAGTGGTATTTTGAGTGGTATTCTTGATGTCCAAGGAAAGCGGGTGCTAGATCTTGGATGCGGTGCGGGATTAATTGGCTTTTGCTGTATTTTGAAACAGAGTCAAAAGGTATTATTTTCCGATCTTCATCCCAACATCGGGGAAATTAAAAATCATCCACTGATGCCAAGTCAAGATCAGGTTAAGGTGCAGGATTTATGTGCAGGAGAAGCCGAGGAAACTTACGATACTATATTTATGCCTTTTCCCAGTCGTTCAATCGATGCTGTTGGCGAAACATTTCTTAACACGCTGAAAGCCTTGATATTCCGTTTAATGATCGAAAAACATTTTATAGTTTTGTAACCTAATCAACGGCAGAATCAGTGTTTTGGATGTTGAATTATATTTCGCCAGCAGCGTCAAGCCGCTGAAGCGCCTTCATCCCGGAAATGAAACCTGATCAGAGGGTCGCCTTACTACAAAAAGATTTAACCCTTAACTCACAGACTGCCAACTAGACATCTCCAGAAACTCGGTTTTGACCCAGGCAGTGCAAGGGTTTGAGGTTAATTTTTGGAGATGTCTACTATAAAGGCGACCCTCTGAATGCGGTAACTTCTAACCACACTCATGCTGCGCATTGAGGTGTGGGGCTTCTTTTACCGGACAGCTAAATACGGATCCATACCGGGAAAGATTGACGGCATCCCTTAACCTCCGATCAGCTCTGTCTTCTAGGTTAACAAGTTAGGAGAGGGAGTAGGGACTGAGGCCGTAGGCCACGCTACGCGAACGGAGTAGGGAGTAGGGGTAAGAGAGGGAAGTGTGGGAGGTGATCCCAGGTGTGGGGAGATGGGGGGATAAGGAGTTAAATGAGCAACGGTTGTGTCCCCCCCTGATTAAGGATTCCTAGTTTCCATGGTGCTTACAAGCTGCTCGCCCGAACTTACACATAGCAATTATAAATCAGTTGTAAAATCGGTAAAATCTGAAAGTATTGCAGGGCTTGGGTTATAGCGTTGACTAAGGCCACTATATTTTATGACTCATATGAAATAGCTATATGTAGTAGTATTATGACAAGATGTCAAATGACAACTTGTAATTCACTTGTAACTATCTCATTAGAGTCATGA